>JAYVPE010000023.1:0-10733 GCA_043757575.1 Pirellula sp. | reverse complement strand
CTCGTAATCGACGGTATCGGAACGACTCGATTACGAGCACGAGCACCATTTCATTGAGCACGAGCACGAAATCAGAACAAAAGATGTGGGTAAAGATGAGCGCTGGCCGAGGCTAGCTACCAAAACGAAATAGTAATGGAGGTAATTCAGTGGAAGTATTCAATCGAAAGATACCCAGTGCCAGGTTCGTTGTATTGGTTCTCATTGCTTCGATATTTCAATCAGGTGCTGCGCTGGCTCAGAACGACCTCCGGATCAAGGATATTTGCCGCCTCAAGGGCCAGGAGGAAAACACCCTCCAAGGATTGGGACTCGTAGTTGGTCTTAAGGGTACAGGTGACGGCGACATCAAGCCGATGGTACGCGCACTGACTCGATCGATGCAGCTCATGGGTGGGCAAATATCAAGCGATATCCAGGGTCGTCTTATCGAAAAGGAAATGGCCAACGCCAAAAACGTCGCCCTGGTCTTTGTCGAAGTCACGGTTCCCCCGAGCGGTGCCCAGCAAGGAGACAAATTGAGCTGCAAGGTGAGTGCTATTAGCGCCAAAAGCCTTGAGGGTGGCAACTTGATGCTGACCCATTTGCTCGGTCCACGGGCCGATCGCCCAGTCGTTTTTGCGCTTGCAAGTGGCCCAATCGTAATCGATAGCGCCAAAGTCCCAACGTCCGGTAAGATAGTTGACGGCTGCAAAATGGAGCTGACGGTCGCAAACGAATTCATCGCCGGCAACAAGATATCGCTTATTGTCGACCCGGATCATCGCTCGATCGCAACTTCTCAAAACATCGAAGATAGTATCAATGATTATCAAAGCAACGTTGAAGGCTCGCCCATAACGAAAAATTCTGCGGGTGCATACGCGAAATCAGACAAAAGCAAGCTTGCCAAAGCGATCGATCAAGCAACCATTGAAGTCACAATCCCTCCTATTTACAAAGATCATCCGGTACCGTTTGTCTCCCTGGTACTCGATTTGAAACTGCTCAATCTGCACAACAAGAAGCGGGTTTTTATCGACGAACGAGAAGGGGTTCTGATCATCGGCGATGACGTCACTATCGCTCCGGTCGCAATCTCGCACAAGAATCTGACCATCTCAACGCGTGGAGGCGTGGCCTCAGGCGGTAGCTTCGTTTCCATGAGCTCTCAGGATGGACTGACCCCTCGTCCGACCCTCAAGAATCTCACCGACGCGCTCAACGTATTGGCTGTCCCAACGGCCGACCAAATTTCAATCATTAAAGCCCTTAAGAAACAGGGGAATCTCTACGGCGAACTGATTATTGAATAGCAATTTTTAAAACGGAGCAAATGCCAACCATGGATATCTCAAACCTGCGCACCGCAACTTCGTCCTTTGGTCCAAGCGATCTCCTGCGTTCCAAAGCAAATCAGACGTTGGGAAAACTAGAGGTGCCAAATGAGTTCCAAATTGGATCGACGCAGGGTGAGAACAACAATACAACAGGACTTGCCGACACAAGCCCAAAGCCCGAAGGCGAAGATTTGCGAAAAGCTTTCCAAGACTTCGTCGGCCAAACCTTATTTTCGCAAATGATCTCATCAATGCGCAGCACACAGGACGGAGCAGCCTATTTCGACGGCGGCCGAGCCGAGAAAATCTTCCAAGGACAACTTGACCAGATCCTTTCCGAAGAACTTTCAGAGGCAAGCGCTTCCAAAATTTCTGATCCCATGTTCAAGTTGTTTCAACTGAGAAGACAGTAAACAGCAATGGACAGTTGATAATCTGCCACTTGCGCTCATTCAATACGAATCAAATGTTTAGTTGTTCGAAAGTATAGACTACCTTGGCTGCAAGCGGCTGACGCAAAACATTCTTCTTGAAGCGAGTTTGTCGAGACCAAGTCAAACTTAGTCCCAGGACGAACGATTTTCGTAACGCCCGCATCTGACGTAAAGTAGACGAGACCTGCGACTGCGATCGGCGAAGTACTGTAGTGCCCTTCTAGGCGAGCGACCCACAACTGTTCGCCACTGGCGGTGTCATAGCAACTCGCAACCCCTTCGTCGCTGGTCAGTAGGAAGAATTTATCAACGACAATCGGCGAAGGAACATAAGCACAGTTTCGCTTGGATCGCCAAACGATATGCGAATCCGTTACATTGCCAGTCCCCGTCGGGTCGAGTGCAAGGATGTGTTTGTCCGGGAACCCAGCGGTCAAAAAAACGCGACTGCCATCGTCAACAAGTGAGGCTACAAACTGTTCAGTAGGTCCATCCATATGCCAAATAGAGGCTCCGGTTCGCGGGTCGTAGCTTGTAACGGATTTATCCCCTGAAAGGATCATTTGAGTCCTGCCTCCAAACTGCCTAACTATTGGAGTGACGTAGCTTCGTGTCTTATTCTGCCGTGGGATTTTCCATACTTCGCGACCAGTCTTTTTATTTAAAGCCACGATGTAGGAATCTCCGTCGTGGTCACCATTGACAATTAGAAGATTTTCAAAAATGACGGGACAACTGCAGAAGCCATGCACACTCACGAACTCGCCAGGTTGGGCTATCCAGCGCCGATTACCCGCGAAATCGTAAGCTGCAACCACCATCTCCCCCAATGTCACCTCGCGAGGCTTAGAAACGTTGGTTGCAGTCACCATTTTGTCGCTCGACTTAAGGAAAGCAACATAAACCAATTCTCCGTCCGTCGCAGGCGTGCTGGATGCATAGCTATTAAGCCCATGTTTAGACTCTAGCTGGGATTCCACCACCGTCTTCTGCCAAATCACCTTGCCACTATCTCGATCTAAGGAAAGTAGCACGCGCGCCTTAGTCTCGGGTAAACAACTGACGATGAATACCCGATCACCCCATACAATAGGTGAAGCATGGCCTTCACCAGGCAAGTCAACTTTCCAGCGAACGTGCCCTTCTGTACTCCATACGGTGGGTATGCTGGTTTCCTGACTGGTACCATCCCCTCGTGGGCCACGCCAGCCAGGCCAATTCTCTACCGCGAAACAGCCTATGGGATTATGGATTGCAACACAGAAAGCAAAAAAAATGAGCGGCAGTATTTTGTGCATGGTTTATTATTGTTTAGCTTTCGTAGGTGGTTGTAGGAATTCTACGGCAGCAGGTTGGAACTCTTTGAGTGACGGTAAAATCGTTTTCACACCCGCCACAGGAACATTCAATTTTGCCGTCCAAACGATTCCATTGAGAATAAAACAACGAAGGTCATCCAGGGCCCAGTTCTTATAGAAGTGCGGCATTACAATTGCAAAGCCTCGACCGCTATCTGCACGCTCGACGCACCAAGATACGGTTTCTCGCTTGGGCTCCTCCGGCGGCAACAAAGACGTGGCGAGCGCTGTTACGTTGGGTGCTAACCTGTTCCCATCCTGGCCAAAATAATTGTTGATGTAGGGCTCGTCATGAAGCGTAAATTCATTCCAGCCTCTCGATATCGGATGGTCGCTAGCAGCAGCGGTTATGGTGGCGGCGGAATAAATTTTCGCCACCCCCTGATGATGCGGACATGTCTTATTCGCGAAGTAGCCACCCATCCAACCCAGTAGTGGATGCTTTCCGTCAGCTTCTACGTCCTGCCCCCAGAGACCGGTTGCATAGTGAACGCACGCGATGCCGCATCCCCGCTCCATCATCGCGTCGAGTTTTGCCAAAATCATGGCTGTCTCCGGCATGCGCTGTGGCGGAAAAGTGTCACCAATAAAGACAACACTGCTGGCCGCATCGAGAACCTTTTGATCTTTAGGCCATTGGTCATACCAATCAGCCTTGACACCCGCAACGTTAGACATATTTTCGAGGCAATACTTCATTAGGCGACCGCCTGCGGCGACCTCATGCGATCCAGGCGGGTGAGTGCTCGGACCTACAATAATCATTATTCGCGTCTCCTTTTTTGCGCCCTGCGCACTGACACTTTGTGAGGCAATCAGAAAAAGCTGCAGGCAGATCAGCAGCGAGCGAATAAATTTCATGTTTTTGTCGTTTCGATTTGCGTAGCCCAGGGTGTCAGCTTGATTCTTCAATACTCAAACAGTCTGGCAGCCTGTATTATGTTAGAAATCGTAGCGGTAGTGCACTTCGTCTATTCCATCTTCGTAGTAGTCGATCAGTCGGCCTGAAGTTTTGAATCTTGCGGACGTAACAAGCGAAGTGGCATTGGCCACGTCGGACGGAAACGCCATGTAGATCGTCCTTCCTCCCCAACCTCTCACTTCGTCAAAGATCCGTTGAAAGTCTTGAGGCTTCGTCCCTTGACCTTGCGCAACTAATTCCCAAGCCAACCAGTACGCATCGTTGGTCTCTGGAATCTCGTCGACGTCGGTCAGTTTGATGTCTTCCAGGTTGAGTACCACGTTGACAACCTCTCGGGGCGCTAACCGCATGCCGTAAACCAACATCGACTCGCCCGGCGCGTAGTAATCCGTTTGACGAATCTCTTGGATAAATCCGACTTGCAAATAAGTATCTCGAGCATCCCGGTAGATATCACCCTCCGTCGGATCGATAGTATCGCTCGCATGCACGAACACCTTACGTGCATCTTGTTCCTTCATGATTTCAATCATCCAATTGAGCATTCGACTACCCTTGCCCGATCGTCGATGATCGCGTTGCAAATAGGTCCAGGAGAGTCCAAATGCACCATCCGTGTCAGGAATCGGTTTGGCTCCAACGACGCCTATAACGGCTCGATTATCGCACAAGCAATACTGGCCATCGATTCCCCTACGATACGTTTCTTGCGCTTCCGCCGCGTCGTCTTCGTCATAGTCATGAATAATGCGCAACGCCATGGGAACGTCGTTTGCCACCATCGGTCGCAACTCAAGATTTCCTTCGGTGCGACAAGACATAGGTGCGAACTCCTCGTGGGAGCTGATTCAAGGATGGGGTGGAGCATTGCGATGGTGCGACAATGCGTAGTCTAACAAATTCCCTCGCAAAATAAGGCGTTGATCGACTTTTTCCGCCTGAATTCTTTCTGCAATGTAATCGATTGCAATTTGAGCCTGGATCTTGTCACTGCAAGAAAAAAGATCAATACACATGGAATGATATTCGGGCCAAGTGTGAGCTGCCAAATGCGACTCGGCGATTATAACGACGCCAGACAGGCCATAGGGCGAAAACTTGTGAAAGCAACTTTGCACGACCGAAGCACCTGCCATTTCAGCGGCGGTTACCAGAATCGACTCAAGAATTGCCGTCTCCGTTGGCAATTTATCGCACTGAAAAAAATCAACTAACCAATGCCAGCCTAAAACGTGGGATTCACTCAATGGCTTGTCCGCTCTTTCCAACGAGCGCATCAAACAGCGGCGACGTCATGAGAGTTGTGATCACAGCCATTATCACTAAAATTGCAAAGAGTGCTTCGCTAATCACCCCGCGCTGGAGGCCAATGTTGATGATGATGAGTTCCATTAAGCCACGTGCGTTCATGAGAGTTCCAATTCCAAGCGATTCTCGTTGAGTCAAACCGGTCATCCGGGCTGCTAACCAACATGCACCAAATTTACCTGCAACCGCCGCGATTAGTACCAATCCGCACATTCCCCAAAGATAAGAGGTGTCGAGTAAACCAATCTTTGTGTTTAGGCCGGAGTAAGTAAAGAACAGCGGCAATAGCAACGCAACCGCCAATGGCTGAATTCTTGCGATCAAGTCTCTAGCAATGACTCCTCGGGGTATACATGCGCCCATAACAAACGCGCCAAAAACAGCATGCAATTGGATCTTGTCGGTAAACCAGGCGCCAAAGGCCATCACAACAAGTCCAATTACCAGTCCCGTTTCTGTCAGCTTCTCGTCCTTTCCGATCCACCACTGTTTGCAACGATCCAACATCGGACGCACAACCAGCATCGCTAGCACGACAAACAACACACCGCCTACAATACTCCACGAAGCGTGGCTCAAATTGGAATCGAAGCTCGCAAGGACTATGGCGAGTAAACACCATGCCGTCGCGTCGTCGATGGCCCCAGCACCGAGCGCCACGGTTCCCATCAGCGTTCCTGCAAGCCCCTTAAAATGAATGATTCTTGCCAACATGGGAAATGCGGTAATGCACATAGAAGCTCCTAAAAACAGCATCGCTTCCGAAAGCTTGGTCTGCCTAGGGAACAAATCGGTCGAGTGGTAAAAATACCAGCCTAGCCCGGCGCCCAAAAGAAACGGTGCAATCATCCCAGCCAACGACACCGCCAGCGAACTCTTGAAGTGGCTGCGAACAATGTCAACTCGAAATTCCAAGCCGACCACGAACATATACAATGCAAGGCCCAATTGCGACACAGGAAATAAGTAAGACTGTGTATCCCGTCCTATTTGTTTCTTGTCCCATGGGAAAAGCGCGTACTGCCATTCCGGAAAGAGTAAACCAAAAAGTGAGGGACCAAGTAGAACTCCGGCAATCATCTCGGCGACGACCTGAGGCTGCCCAAATCGCTTCGCAACCAAGCCAACGACCCGACAGAAAATCAGAATAACTCCGATTTGGAAGAAGAACTGCACGGCCAAATTTACGTTGCTGAACTGATTCATAAAGTCGACAATGTCTGTGTAAGTAGAGTTATGACCAAGGGTTCTTTTCCTGCTCATGAGGCTTGCGAGCGCTGCGCAACAGCCCAACCAATTGAGCAAGGTCCTCTTTACTCAAATGCCCCAACTGTTTGGAATGGCATCGCCGAAGTGGTTCTGCGATCTTCCCCAGTATGCTTAGACCTCCATCGGTAATGCTGATCAATACCACGCGTCGATTCTCAGACGGGCGAGTCCGCAGAATCAAAGACGATGATTCCAACTTGTCCAACATACGCGTGATGTCAGGCGCTTTGGAGATCATGCGATTCGCAATAGTTAACGTTTGCAATGGCTCAGGGTGATGAGCAAACAACAAACGCAATACATTATATTGTTGAGAGCTGATTCCCATCGGTCCGAAAACCTCGTCTTCGAACGATCGCAAACGGTCATAGGTTCGCCAAAGGTTAAGGTAAACCTCCTGTTCTAGCGAATCAAATCGACCGGTCTGCGTTTTCTTTGACTTGGGACTCATTTTCACGATTATAGTTGTGCGAACAACTGTTGTCTAGACGTGTTTCAAGCCCGTCGATTTGTTCAAGTTCTCCCTGCGGGGCGAAAATTTCATTCGCCCCCGTTGGTTTTCTCGACCAATGGACCTATCCGCTGATAAGTACTTGCGCACGCTGAACATGAGACCAATATAGATTCCATTGTAAGGTCTGCGAACATGAAGAGCAGCTTCCCACAAATGCAGACCGCTCCGACACTTCTGGCGGGATTCCCCATTACCAAGTGAAAGTCCGGAACACTTTTGGTTACTACAGAACCCATTCCGATCATGGCCCAGCGACCGATCGTCAAGTTGCTGCCTATGATGGAACCGGCCCCGATGGTGGCTCCTGAACGGACAATCGTTTGCTCTGTAAACTCATCCGGCTCACTTGGCCTAAGTTGCAATAGGTCCGGAGTGGTCGCACGAGGAAATCGATCGTTGGTAAAGATCGTACCAGCCGAAATCATTACACCGTCTTCGAGTGTTACTCCGTTGCAAATGTAGACCGATGAGTTGATCTTACAGCGATTTCCAATTTTTACATTATAAGCGATATAGGATTTACCACCTACTATGCACTGATCACCAATGTGGGTTCCGAATCGTATGTGGACATGGTCCCAAATGGACGTCCCATCGCCGATCTCACAACCTTCTTCCACTTGCGCGGTTGGGTGTACACGCACACTCATGAAGCCGCTCGAATCGAATGGGTTCTAAGAGAATTCAAAACGATCCAATCGTTTTTCTTTAGTGACTCATACGCTTGTTGAATCGCGTCCGAAGATGCGATGGCGTCCTCCGAAGTTATTAACAATGGCTCTATACCGTGGATCGCATTGCAAAAATTGTTCAATTGGCTAGTAAACGCTTGTACCTTGTCGTAGCCAGTTCCAAACACGGTCCAGTCGGTGTCAACCGAACGCTTGTATTTAGACTCCTTCCAGCCTATCATCACAGTTCCTTGTGTGCCATAGATGTTTGCATACCATGGTGTTTGCTTATTGATACTCCACGACAAATCCATCGCGGCTAGAGTTCCGTGAATTGTTTTGGCGTGAATTCGAACAGTATCCTCAACCGGAAGATTTTGAAATCGTCGCCCCTCAAGCGTTTGGATTGAATGGATTGGGCCTAACAAGTATCGAACAATATCAACGGAGTGCGTGCCGTTATCGATTAGGACACCACCGCCGCTCACTGCCGGGTTGCTATTCCATCGCTTCGTCATATCTACTTGAACAGCGAAAGTATTTTCAAAGAGCAAGATGTCGCCTAGGACGCCTGAAGCAACCAACTGTTTTGCGTAGACCATGTCGTCGACATATCGAAATTTGGACGCCATCGTAAACATCGTTCCGGCCTCCGAGGCAGTTTCGATCATCTTGATGGCCGTAGCCAAATTGATTGCTACTGGCTTTTCGCAAAGTACGTGAATCCCGCGTCGAGCCAGTTGCTCACAAATCTCCGGATGAGTCGATGGTGGCGTGCAAACAATGGCGGCATCGATATTGAGTGTCTCGGGAATCGCCCGCGTCTCGTTGAATGCCTTGCAATGCATTGCTGCCGCTACGGCTTCCGCAGACTCCATTCGCACATCGACAACTGCCACCAATTTTGCCAAATTTGTTTTTGCAAATGCTTGCAAGTGGGTTTGAGCGATTCCGCCGGCCCCTATTAAAGCAAAAGTTAGTGGAAAGTTTTTCATTGAGCTAGCTCATTAGTTGGTCTACAGACGTGCGAATCGCTTTTGCAATGTACTCGACATGTTTGGATTCGTATCGCTCGCTCCAAGGCAGAACTAGGATTCTCGACAAGGACTCGAAAGTTCCTGGGAACAATTCCGGCGAATAGTCGACCGCTTCGGGAGCTGCCAAAGTGAACGGGAATCGACTATTTCCAAAGGTCCTCTGGTCCCGGAAGACTTGGCATTGAAACGCTGGCTTTTGTATATAACGAGGACCGCAGAATACGCCTTGATTTTTTAGCAGCATGCCCAAGGCAACTGTACCACCCTGGATGACCTCAGGGTTGACGTCTAAGCAATATTTCCAATAGGTATGCTTGTTGTTGCCATGAATCATAGGGGCAGAGACTCCAACTATCCCTTCGATCAAGGATGTCAACTGGTTTGCAGTCGCAATTCGTGAATGAACACTAAAATCCAGCTTTTCAAGTTGAGCCAAAGCAACTGCTCCAGTCAATTCGTTCATTCGGTAGTTGGGTGCCAAAAAGTAATGGTCTGGATTGGCATCGCCGTACCCCCAGGCCTTGTTAATGAAGAGAAATATTCGTCGTGCAAGGTCCGGATTGCTAGAAACAACCACACCGCCCTCGCCCGTCGAAATGTGTTTTCCTTGCTGTAAAGAAAAGCACCCAATATCGCCAATAGAGCCCACCAGACGACCTTTGTGTTCGGCAAGGAAAGACTGAGCGCAATCCTCAATGACCGGCAGACTGTGTTTGGCAGCGACCGCCATGATCGCATCCATCTCGCAAGGGTTGCCGAACAAGTGCGTGACCATGATGGCGCGTGTCCGAGTAGAAATGCATCTTTCGATCGTCGCTGCAGTCACGTTGTAGGTTCGTGGGTCCACGTCTACGAAACGAGGGATCGCACCTTGGAAAACAATTGCCGACAACGCACCCATGTCAGTAATTGAGGTGGTGATGATCTCCTCGCCTGGTTCGGGATTGATCGCAGCAACTGCAGTATGCAATGCAGAGGAACCTGACGAACAAGCGTGAGCATACAAGCTCTCCATGGTCTTTGCGAACTGAATTTCCAACTGCTTGGTGAACTCGCCTTTGGTACTGGTGAGAACGCCGGTACTAAGCGCTTTGGTGATCGCCGCAATCTCTTCTTTGCCAAACGTGCGACCCGAAATATCTTGATCCGTCGGTAGCGGAAGTACCGAAACTTCAGTGACTGTTGCCATACTCAATCTATTCGGTGTTAGGTATTAGCGTCCGAAGAATCGGTGAAACAAAATACGGTTCATCAACTTAAAATGGGAAATCATTACAGGTATCGTTCGCAATTTAGAAAAGCCAACGCGGCGGCTTGTTAGTCGTACAGGTGCTTCCACGATCTTGCCACCGTTCTTATGGACAAGCCAAAGCAATTCAGCGACTCCCACGAAACCGCGTTCGCGTATCTCCAAATTTCTTATGAAAGACCTTCGATATACGCGAAAGCAACTGGTGTAAGTGTGCAGCGACGTTCCAAGCAAAATCGCGTAGCATGTGGATGCGCTTTTCGAAAGAACCAGACGCCAGCCGGGAACTCCCTCGACACTACCCTGGGGATGGTACGGAGAAGCCGTAACCAGGGCGACATCATCGGCCATCATCGCAACAAGCAAATTGATCTGAAGTGGGTCATAAGTGCAATCCGCATCCAATGAAACGATTAACTCATTCGAGGCGTTTTCGATGCCGGTTAAAATCGCGGCGGTGATTCCCTGGTTGCATTCGTGTCGGATCACTCGAGCCCATGGGGAATGTTGAAATCGAACGTCTAGACCTACGGCGGTTTTATCCGTACTACCGTCATCGACAAAGATTACTTCTAGGTCCAGTTGTTCCGAAAAAAGGGTCTTTAGCGCCTTGAGTCTGTCCGCAAGCTGATCTAGTCCCGCTTCTTCGTTA
>JAYVPE010000022.1:0-10758 GCA_043757575.1 Pirellula sp. | reverse complement strand
GTGCACCTGTGCTCATATCCATCCCGTAGCAAGTACGGCAGATTCCAAGCGGAGCATCGCAGGTCATCGGAGAGCGAACCTGGATTTTCTCCAAGCCCATCTCCTCGATCCTGCGTGCGATTTCTCGAGTGATCATCTGGTTTTCTTCTACGATCGTCTCGGCAGAGATCAAGTTGACGATGTTTTGACGGCTTACTCGGCCAATGATCGAATCGGCTAAGCGAACTTCGACTTTCTCGCCGCGGTAGATAACACCCTTAGTGATCCCTTGAGTTGTCAAGCAGTCGTTCATCGTGATTACCACGTTTTGAGCAACGTCAGCCAACTTGCGGGTCAAATACCCAGAGTCGGCTGTCTTGAGGGCGGTATCCGCTAAACCTTTTCGAGCACCGTGAGTCGAGCTAAAGTACTCGAGCACCGTTAGGCCTTCGCGGAAATTGGATTTGATCGGGGTTTCGATGATCTCGCCTGTCGGCTTGGCCATCAAACCACGCATACCGGCCAATTGTCGGATCTGTTCGATACCACCTCGAGCCCCGGAGGACGCCATCAAGAAAACTGGGTTGATATACCACTTGCCTCGGTGCGTGTCGTTTTCCATAGCGGCCAACATGTCCTTGGTGATCAACTCTCGCGTTGCTGTCCAAGCGTCCAGCACTTGGTTGTAACGTTCCTGAGCAGTCATGACTCCCTTAAGATAGTTCTTTTGAAACGTCATGACCTTCTTGTCAGCATCCGAAATGTGCTTGATCTTGGAATCGGGTGTCACGAGGTCGTCGGCACCGAATGAAAGACCACTTCGAGTCGACTCGCGGAAGCCGAGTTGATTCATATCGTCCAACAGTTTGATCGTTGGACGACGGCCTAGCCGATGGTAACAGTCGCTAATAACCGATGCCAAGTCACTGCCTTTGAGCGGCATATTGTAAAAATCCATCCCCTGCGGCAAGATCGAGTTGAACAAGATTCGACCGTAGGTGGTTTGAAGGACCGCACCGTACTTTGCGCCGGGATCTTCCGACTTGAGCCGTCGATCTTTGGGCAATCGCACTTTGATCTTGGCGTGCATCGCAATGATACCTTGCTGGTGTGCATAGTCTGCTTCCATCATGGTTGCAAAGACCATCCCCTCGCCCTGTTGATCAGGCAATTCGACCGAGATATAAAAACAACCCATCACCGTATCCTGAGACGGGCTCATGATCGGCTTACCATTGCTCGGTGCGAAAATGTTGTGCGTGCTCATCATCAGTGTGTGAGCTTCCACTTGAGCCTCAATCGAGAGGGGCAAGTGAACGGCCATCTGGTCACCGTCGAAGTCAGCGTTGAAGCCTTTGCAAACGAGCGGATGCAAATGAATAGCGTTGCCTTCCACCAGAATAGGCTCGAACGCTTGGATACCCATTCGGTGAAGCGTAGGAGCTCGGTTTAGGAGCACTGGGTGATTGCGAATCACTTGTTCGAGAATATCCCAAACCTCTTCGTCCTTGCGTTCCAGCATCTTCTTCGCCGATTTGATCGTATCGGCGTGTCCGAGTTCTTTCAGCTTACGAATAATGAATGGTTGGTACAGTTCGAGTGCAATCTTCTTGGGCAAACCACACTGGTGCAATCGCAATCGCGGACCGACTACGATCACGCTTCGCGCCGAGTAGTCAACGCGTTTTCCAAGCAAATTCTCTCTGAATCGACCTTGCTTGCCTTTGATCATGTCGGTCAGCGACTTGAGCGGTCGGTTGCTGCTACCCAATACAGGGCGTTTGCATCGTCCATTGTCAAACAGCGCATCGACCGACTGTTGCAACATCCGCTTTTCATTTCGGATAATGACTTCGGGCGCATTCAAATCCACTAACTTACGCAAACGATTGTTGCGGTTGATGATTCGGCGATAGAGGTCGTTCAAGTCGGAGGTTGCAAAGTTTCCACTGTCCAAAAGAACCAGCGGACGCAGGTCCGGCGGAATAACAGGGATAACATCCAGAACCATCCACTCGGGACGGTTTTCGCTGTCACGAATAGATTCAACCAATTTCAGACGGTTGATCAAATCCTTCTTGCGCTGCTTGCTGCTAGTCTCAGCCAACTCAACTCGAAGCACTTCCGATAACTTTACCAAATCCAGCGATTGGAGTAACTTGCGAACGGCTTCGGCACCCATGTCCGCTTCAAAGTTCTCTCCGTACTGCGCTCGGGCAGCACGATACTCCTCTTCGGTCAGAAGCTGCTGGGCTTCCAGTTCTGTCGATCCGGGATTCGTCACGACGTAGTCTTGAAAGTAGATCACCTTTTCGAGACTTGTTGTCTTCATCTCAAGCAAGTTGCCTAAACGGCTCGGCATGGCTTTGAAAAACCAAATATGAGCGACCGGTGCGGCCAATTCGATGTGCCCCATGCGTTTGCGTCGAACACGTGAGTGTGTAACTTTCACACCGCATCGATCGCAAATCATACCTTTGTACTTCATCCCACGGTATTTGCCGCAAGCGCATTCCCAGTCCTTTTCAGGGCCAAAAATACGTTCGCAGAAAAGCCCATCTTTTTCGGGACGGTAAGTACGGTAATTAATCGTCTCAGGCTTTTTTACTTCACCAAACGACCACGAGCGGATGTCCTGTGGTCTCGCTAGAGAAATTTTTACTGACGTGTAATCGTTTACGCGATCGTAGGTGGCTTCGGCATTGGCCATTACGAAAAACTCCTGTTCTCAACGACTCGGTATTTGACTCGAAAGCAAGCCGAACATAAGTCGTCTAAGGTGATAGGTGAGGGTGGAGAATGCTTATTGGGTTTTGCAAAGCTCGTTTGAGCCTCGCGAGTTTTTGTCTTTTTCTTTGGACCATTTTGGCACTCGAAACAATTAGCTTGCGGGTGCGTCGCTTACAGGCGTCGCTTTTCGAGTCGCATATTGAGTGCAAGTCCTCGAATTTCGTTGGTTAAAACGTCGAAACTGGCTGGTGTGCCCGCTTCCAGTGTGTTCTCACCTTTAACCATGGATTCGTAGATCTTGGTTCGCCCCTCAACGTCATCGCTCTTTACGGTAAGCAATTCCTGAAGGATGTAGGCGGCACCGTATGCCTCGAGAGCCCACACTTCCATTTCGCCGAATCGCTGACCACCAAATCTCGCTTTGCCACCCAGCGGTTGCTGAGTGATTAGCGAATACGGCCCAGTGCTTCGAGCGTGTACTTTGTCATCGACGAGGTGATGCAATTTGAGCATGTAAATGTAACCAACCGTTGTCTCCTGGCTCATCTGTTCGCCCGTGCGACCGTCGTGGAGCCGAATCTTGCCGTGACGTGGCAATCCAGCTTCCTCGAGGGCTTCGTTAATGTCGGTCTCAGTCGCTCCATCAAAGACAGGCGTGAGTGCTTGGAAGCCGGATACGGCCCCCGCCCAACCCAAGTGGGTCTCCAAAATTTGACCTACGTTCATACGGCTAGGAACGCCAAGCGGATTCAACATGATTTGTAAAGGAGTTCCGTCAGGCAGAAACGGCATATCTTCGACCGGCAACACTTTAGAGATGACCCCCTTGTTGCCGTGACGACCCGCCATCTTGTCCCCAACGCTAATCACTCGTTTGGTTGCAAGGTATACCTTGACCATTTGAAGCACACCACTTCGCAATTCATCGCCCCGCTTCATGCTATTGAGCTGGCGATCACGAATATCGAGTGCCTCTTCGACGGCTGGCCAAAGGTTCTTGTAAACCTTTTTAACTTCTGCGTGCAGTCCGCCATCCAAGCGGTTGATCAACCGAGACAAGTTAAATGTTTGGGCCTTTTCCGCTATGTACTTTGGATCTTGACCACCGGTTAACGGAGTGCCATCGTCGTCAGTCAACTTGCCGCCGATCGCTTTCTCAAGCTCTTCGGCAAACGATGCGAACGAAACCGCGATTTCCTTGTTGCCCTCGGTTTCGACACGCTTCAGCTCCTTTTCGAATTCCTTTCGTTCCTCTTCCGACAGACTCATGCGTCGCGAGAATTTCTGGGTATCAATCACGATACCTTCAACGCCGGAACTGACTTCGAGCGAGTCATTCTTTACGTCTTCGCCAGCGCGTCCGAAAATTGCATGAAGCAATTTTTCTTCTGGCGTTAGCTCGGTCTTGCTCTTTGGCGAAACCTTACCGACGAGAATATCGCCTGGTGCGACGTATGTTCCAATTTGCACAATGCCTGTTTCGTCGAGATTACGAAGCGCCTTTTCGCTCACGTTAGGGATGTCACGCGTAAATTCTTCCCGACCAAGCTTGGTTTCGCGAATTTCGACATCGAACTCTTCGATGTGGATCGAGGTGTACACATCTTGTTTGACCAACTCTTCGCTGATGATGATCGCATCTTCGTAGTTGTAACCATCGAACGACATGAAGCCGACCAAGATGTTTCGCCCAAGTGCAAGTTCGCCCAAGTGGGTTGAAGCACCGTCCGCGATGATTTGCCCCTTTTCAACCTTATCACCAATCTGAATGATCGGGCGCTGATTGAGGCATGTGCGTTCGTTTAGCCCCTGATATTTCTTCAAATGGTAAATATCGTTGCCGACTTCGATCTTCATCGAGTCCACATACGTGACTTTGCCCGCTTTGCGTGCACGGACAACCATAGAACTATTCGCTGCAACCTCGCGTTCAAGACCAGTGCCAACAATGGCTGGCTCGGCAACCAAAAGCGGTACCGCTTGACGTTGCATGTTGGAACCCATAAGCGCACGATTGGCGTCGTCATGCTCCAGAAACGGAATCAAACCTGCCGAAACCCCGATCATTTGACTCGGAGCGATGTCCATATAGTGAACCGTTTCCGGTGTTACGATTTCGAAGTCGCTACGGTGCCGAGCGATCAAGCTCGGACCTGCAACCAACGCGCCATCCTTCACGGTCAAGTCAGCCGGTCCGATATATGCGTCCGACTCTTCATCGGCTCTCAGCCATACGACTTCTTCCGTCACTTTACCATCGGTGACCCGGCGATAGGGAGTTACGAGGAATCCATACTCGTCAACACCAGCGTAGATTGACAACGAACTGATCAATCCAATGTTCGTACCTTCTGGCGTCTCAATCGGACATATTCTTCCGTAATGAGAAATGTGAACGTCGCGAACTTCGAAGCCTGCACGTTTCCGATTCAAACCACCTGGCCCAAGTGCCGATAAACGTCGCTCGTGAGTCAATTGCGAAAGCGGGTTTGTCTGGTCAACAACCTGCGATAACTCGCCTCGACCGAAAAAGTATTCAATAGCCGCGCTGATGCTCTTTGGATTGACCAATGATCTTGGCGTCATGTCCTCAACTTCCTTGAGACTCATCCGCTCTTGAACCGTTCGGCGAAGCTTCAAAAAGCCTTTTCGCAACTCTTCGCATGCCAACTCGTCAATCGTTCTCAAACGTCGATTTCCCAAATGGTCGATATCGTCAAAGCGAGCGTCCGTCTCACTGTCGAACAAGTCGATCAAATAGCGAATCGACGCGACCAAATCTTCTGGACGCAATGCCATTTCATCTTCTGGAACGTCCAAACCTAGCTTGCGATTGACGCGGAACCGTCCAACTCGGCCTAAACGATAACGATTAATATCGAAAAACTTCTCATGGAATAGCGTTCGCGCCTTCTCAAGTGCGGGCGGATTCCCAGGCCGAAGCCTTTGGTAAATTCGCAACAGAGCTTCCTCGTGCGAATTGGTATTGTCTTCGGCGATCGAGTTGATGATGTAGGGTACTTTCGGAGCATCCATCACTTGAACACTCTTTACGCCACATGTGCAAATCGTTTCCGCAACCGCTTTCGTGAACTTTTGTCCAGCTTCGATAATGATTTCGCCAGCCCGTTCATGACCCGAAGGATATACGACATCGTCTCCGGAAATCTTGTTTTCGATCTTGGCTACGCTGCTGCCGCCCGACAGTTTTTCTGGCTTGATCTCATAAAACGCATTCAATAAGTCCTGCTCTGTACTTAGGTTAGGCGACATGGCTCGAAGCAACGTCATCACTGAAAACTTACCGCTTTGATCGATACGAACAGATAGAGAGTCTTTCTTGGTGACATTGATCTCAATCCAACTGCCACGCTCAGGAATCACTCTGGCAGACGGAAGCTGTCGATCGGACGTCCCCTCCGACTCCTCGACGAAGTCAACGCCTGGAGATCGATGCAACTGACTGACCACCACGCGCTCAGCACCGTTAATAATGAACTCGCCGCCACCAAGCATGATTGGAACATCGCCTAAATACACTTCTTCTTCAAGCGGTTGATCCCGCTTGAGTCGGAACCATACCTTCAGCGGCTTGCCGTACGTGAGCCGAAGCTGACGACACTCCTCAGGCGTGTAACGAGGCTTCCCAAGCTCATATCGAAGGTACTCAAGAGCAACGGTTTTGTCGTAACTCTCGACAGGGAAAATTTCACGAAAGACTGACTCAAGCCCTTGATTTTTCCGTTTGTCCGAAGGTATGTCCTCTTGCAAGAACGCCTCGTAGGACGATGTTTGCAAGGTTGTCAAATTCGGAATCGGAAATTGACTACGGCCAGAACCGAAAACACGTATCGTACTGGTCTGTAGTCGTCGCTTGGAGGATGTTGCCATGGAGACTAGCTAATTCTCAAAGTGGATCTGAAAGGAAAGTTAAGATAGATTCGAAGTGTCGGGTCGGAAAGTTGGTCGATTGACTCAACAGACATCGACACGACCAATCGCATCGGCCGGGAGAGACACGTACACCGGACGATAGAAACAAGACGTTTTGCAATCATTAGCCGACGAGGCTCTCGACCGATAAAGATCGGCCTCAAGCCAAAAAGAGTTCGGGGGCGATGGAGATTGAATCTGAACAACAAAGTATCCGTCCAATGCTCTCCCCCCAAATAAATACTCAGACAGCGAAAGACGCGAAATCCACTGCCTGAAACCAATTTGCCAATTTTGCCAACGCTCACTTGAAGAGTGTACCGATCCGGGCCAGATCGTATAGACCAACCAATGACGATTTTGGAAATTTTACGAAGAAATATGGACAATGGCACTCGACTAGCTCTAGCTTAAAACTGGCTTCGCAGGCAACAGTAGTCTAAAAACTAATGCTATCAGTAGGTCCTTTGGACCCGCCTAACTGGCGGTCCTAGCCGAATGATTCTCAGTTCACTGCGACGTTTCCTCAAGAATTAACTGCTTATCTTGCCCAATCTCGCATCGGTCAACTTTTCTTGGATGCGTTGACGCTTTGCTTGAGTGTGTCAACTTCGCAACCAAAGTTCCAAGAACAATAAATTCCAAAGCCGATACGCTTGATTCCCCCGCCCGGTCATGTGCTCGTCCACCAGCGCCGAAATTGCTTCACGTCGAAAGTACTGATGGCATTTCGCATCCGGGCCAAGCAATGCATCGTACGTTCGGTCTCTCAACGATGTTCGGAACCATTTCGCAATCGGGACGCCAAAACCCATCTTCGGCCGATGCCATATCGCTTTTGGCAACAGATCGTAATAAGTGTCCATCAACAGTCGTTTACCCTTTTTGCCTCTGAGTTTCAAATGCGACGGCAACGACGCGGCCCATTCGACCAAACGGTAGTCCAACAATGGCTGACGCGCCTCCAATGAATGAGCCATGGATGCAATGTCGACCTTAGTCATCAAATCACAGGGCATATACGTTTGAAGGTCCGCTGTCGATGCGCAACTGAGCAAGTCCCGCTTGCCTGCGTTCCGCCATGCATCTGCCAAAAACGATACCGGGTTTCGATTCGGCAATTGCTCGATAAAGGATTCTCGATAAAGATCCAATCGACTCGCTTCGCCGAAGATTTGAATCCAATTCATATAGCGTTCGATCGGAGGCTGACCCAGCGCCTCGCAAAAACGACGAACTCGACGCAACAGCGATCGTCTTGCGTTCGAGTCCGGCAATCGATTCATGATCCAGGATTGATTCAGCCATTTAACGGGAAGCCAGGACTGTAATTGGCCGCTGAGCTTTAATGCCCGATAGCGCTCATAGCCACCAAAGAGCTCGTCGCCTCCGTCGCCAGTGAGCGCTACTGTTACGTGCTTGCGAGTCATCTCACACAGATACCAGGTCGGGACCGCCGATGAATCGCCAAACGGTTCGTCGTATTGGTGTACCAACCTATCAAGAATGTCCAGCGCATCTGGCGTTACTTCAAACCGCTGGTGCTTCGTTCCTATATGATCCGCGACCATCTTGGCATAGTGAGTCTCGTCAAAATCCGCTTCGGAAAACCCGATCGAGAATGTCTGTATCGGGGTGTCTAGCTGTTGCTGTGCAATCGCAACGATCAGCGACGAATCGATTCCGCCTGAAAGAAACGCTCCGAGTGGCACATCACTACGCAGCCGAATCCGAATGGCATCTGCAAGCGTTGTCCGTAACTGCGTTGAAGCGGTAGCCTGGTCAATAGCGATCTCATTGGACCAATCTACTTTCCAATATTTTTCAATCCGTAGACTTCCATTTTCAAATACGGCAAAGTGCCCTGGCGGCAATTTATGAATGCCTTTGTAAATCGAATGCGGGTGTGGAATATACTGATAGGTTAGATAGAGGTCGATAGATCCGGGATCAATCTCTTTGCTGATACCAGGCAAGGTCATTAGACTCTTTAGTTCGCTGGCAAAGACTAGTCGTCCGTTTTGAACTGTGTAATAGAGAGGCTTCTTTCCCATCCGATCGCGAGCGAGAATTAATCGCTCATTGCGGCCATCCCAAATGGCCATCGCAAACATTCCGTTCAGATGTTCGAAGCAGTCCAAACCGAGATCTTCATACAAGTGAACAATCGTCTCGGTGTCAGTCTGAGTCCGAAAAGTATGCCCGGCACCTTCGAGCCGATGCCTGATTTGCTGGTAATTATAGATCTCACCGTTGAAGACAATTTGAACGGTGCCATCTTCGTTGCCAAGCGGTTGATGCCCTGTCGCCAAATCAATAATCGACAGACGACGAAAGCCAAGTGCAACACCGGGCGAGGGCCTCCCGTTTCTGATGGACCCATTGGTGTTGGACTGGATGATCAAATGCCCTTGATCATCCGGTCCACGGTGAGCGATCGCATCGGTCATTCGACCTAACTCATCGCGAGTCAGTCGTTGCGCATCATGCGACCAGATTCCACCCGCGATACCGCACATTTCGAATTTGCTCGTATTGACAAAGGAATGATCGTGAAAATGTGGGGCAGCGGCTCCGCCCGCTGCTGGCATGCGTCGGAAGCAGATCCCGAATCTGGGAATCACTACCCCTTAGTCGTCCATTCCACTGGAGCTGGCTCAATGGTCGCCGCCAAAGGTGAACCACAATCCTTTCGACCGCTTCCCTCCAGGCGACTAATCACGCGAACAGTCATGTCGGTTTCGCAAAGGATTTGGCAACCGAGTCGAACTCCAGTAGCACCCTTGGCTGCTAAAACCTGCTTTTCGGCAACCGTCATCTTTTCAGGTTCACCCGAGACGAACTCAACTCGGCAAGTAGTGCAGCGCGCTTTTCCGCCACAGGCATGCAACTGATCGGTGCCCGCTTCTTCGCATAGTGCAGCAGCTAGCCGCTTTCCTTCAGGAACTTCAAAAGTTCCGATTCCTTCTACAGTAAGACTCGGCATGATTGATAGGATTTTGAAAGTGGTATCGAAAAGTAAAAGCGAAATGCTAATCGAAAAGATAACCGTGATTGCATTAGCTGGACAGTGTACTCCATTTCACAGTTGGCCAAACGCAAGCTCGATGAATGCCCGCAAATAATCCCAAGACCGACTGGGAATAGCTTGCGATGTTGGTGACGGTAACGCTGACGATGGTATGCGTACTAACGGTCTCGGCGAAGTTGCCACCAGCTAAACGCGTGATGTGATGAACGGGAGTGCGGAGGCGAATTAACTTGTCTTGGATTCGAACCGAGCACAACACAGCGATTAGCAGAGTTCGACCCCAGTTTATTTGAGCAAGTGGGTTCCTGCAGTGTGCCGCGACGCTCCGCCGTCGCGAATCACGACGGCGGAGCGTCGTGGCACACTTTGTTCGGGCGAGGTAATACGGGGACGCAGCTCATTTATTGCGGTGGATCGTTGATGACGACTTTTTCGGACGACCCCTTGGTCGCAATGTGTGTTTCAATTGAAGTCTCACTGCCGATTGTGTTACCCACGAATCCGAGCCGTACGGTGTACCGCGAATAACACTCTGACGTACCGATTCCAACTCCTTTTCCGATTGTGGTTCATTTATGTAGGCTTGCCAAGATCGGGGCCGAGGAATCGGCCACTTGGGACGTACCGCAAGACAATCGAACAATGTGGACCCAACGAGCTCTGGAAGGGAGAACTCGACTTCGAACTAACACAATTGGATGCGATTCGTACGGATCGACGAGACAGACAGACACGTCGCCCTAAAGAATCTGCTGGCCCACGAGAGGAAGGTAGCTTGCTGCTCAGCGACACTCGCAAGAGAGTTCAGAAGCCTACAGGCAAGCTACAGCCAACAACGGAAATCAAACCATTGAAACAAGCGATGACCTGAACCGTGCATGGATAACTGAGGGAACGCAACCACCGAACAAGTTGGAACACCAGAGTGAAAAGCGTTCCCACCTCGAATAGTCGCCTAATCAACCATCCTTGATCTTGAAACGTTTTAAAAAACGGCAGTGTGCAGTAGATTCGATGCATCCATTTTCACAAACAAACCAACAAAAATTATGTAACCAAAATGAATTCCAAAAATTGTGGCGACC
>JAYVPE010000021.1:0-10795 GCA_043757575.1 Pirellula sp. | reverse complement strand
GATAGGAGTAGAGCAATGTTTCGGGAATCTTGCCCTGCTCCTTCCGGAAATTTTCCTTGAGCCCTTCACCAATCATATGGCAGTGAATGCAACTCTTGACGGTGTCTCCTACGTAGTCGAGTTTATTCGCGAAACGCATTAAAGAAGGGATTTTTTCAGGAGACACGAACAAGGGTTTATCTGCTTGTTTTCCCTCCAGACTCGCTTTGTTCGACGGGTAGTTGCGATGCAGTTCCAAAGCGGCCTCCAATGCTTTACCGAGCCCCTCTACGGAAACGTCATCTTTCCACTCCGTGCGATCCGAACGAGTACCGTAGCGTCCGTAGAGCGTGCCATCGGCATTGAAAATAAAAGCAGCAAATGATTGGTCCGTGTCGAACTGGAACTTGGAAAGGTCCAATCCGTTCGTTCCCACAACCCTTACTCGAACAAACGACTTCAGCAACTGCTGTAGCTTTGGGTTGACTTCAATAAGATCATCGTCCAATTTGACGCACTCTTCGCAAGGGATGCAGCGCAGCACAACCAACATCGGCTGGTTCAGCCGCTCGGCGGTTTCAAAACCTTTTTCGAGGTCATTGTAGAACCACGATCCGGTCGCTTCAAACTTCAGCTTGTCTCCTAAGACTTTCTGCTGTCGCGTTTGAGCCATTGAGTCACATTGGAAAAGCGACAGAAAAAGGAACAATGCAAAGCTCTGCAATACCATTGACGCAAGTCTATTTTGGATCATGACCGAGACCTCTTTTTTGAAGTGGAAGTGAGCCTAGGGTGCACCAACGCCTTTGCGGCACGAATTAGCTTAGCGATTGGCGGCGTAGAGTTCGGCGTAAGTTAACGCCCAGGAGTCGATTAGCCCGCGAAATTTATTGAGGTCTACCTCGCCGAGCGGTTGATAAAAACTTCGAGTCATCAATTCTCGATTCGCAATCGTGCCCTTTGCCTGAAGATCGAGAATATAGAATTCATTTACCGGGCGGACAGCCATTTCGAATCGACTGTACTTGGTCCTCCTCTGTCCTCGTTCCATGACCAAATCATCACGAAGACATGCTGCACCCCAGCCAGCGTCTCCGAACACGGTCGTGAACTGAAAACCTGGGAACAAGTCCGCAACTTTCTTGAGGACTGTTTCAATTCGGTCTGAAAGCTCCAGCCTCGATTTGCTATGCAGACTACGGAACTCTTCGGTTTCGATCCGCTTTCGCTCTGCTTCGGATTGGGAATGATTGGCGCGGTTGGCACCACGCGCAGCAGCTTGCTTTAGTTTGTCGTCGAATTCAGACATGGTTATCTCAAGCGGAGGTGTCGGACGCGTCTCCGCGTTCTGTTGATTCGACTCGATTTACAACATTTTCGTCCGATGAATCCGCCGAGTTCTGGCTCGAATCTAAAGTTTCCACTTTTTTCGTAACATCCTTTTCCACAACTGGCTCATCTCGTTCCTTCTTCATAAACTGCAACAAATCAGAGAATGAGCGTAGTGGTTCTTTGCCAGTTTGCATGGCATCGGTGATAGGCGTGACCGGTTTCGGCGGTTCGACGCGGGTTGGCCTTCGAGCACCTGGCTCCTCTGATCGAGGGTTATTTCGAGATCGATCACGGTTGTTGTCTCTGCCAGTTGGCCTGCCGCCGCGATTCGCACCACCGCGATTGTCACCACCTCCGCGATTGTCACCACCTCCACTAGGTCTATTTCCGCCAGCAGGACTTCGGCTACGATCACTGCTTGCGCCTGCGGGTTGTGGACTCCGATTCTCGGCTGCGGGGGGTCGACCATCGCGAGATCCACCTTGATTGCGATCGTTGCGTTGATTGCGATTGTCTCGGCCTTGGTTTCCGCCGCCCCTGTCTTGGGCGTTCTCCGACCCATGCTGCTGTGCATCGTTGCGACGGGATGGTGTTCCTGGCGGGATGGCAGTCAGCGATACCCGCTTCTTCTTTTCATCGACATTCAGAACCCAGACTGGTACCAAATCGCCAACTTGTACGAACTGATGAGGGTCTTCAATGAAATCTGGGGCTAAGCGGCTAATGTGAATCAATCCACTGCACTCAGGTCCGAGGTCAACGAAGACACCAAAATCGGCAACTCCGATCACAAGGGCCTGGAGCATCGTACCGCTTTGCAATTCCGCGAGCTTCGGCACTTTGCTCAACAAAGGAAGCGGGAACTGAAAGTCGCGACTATCGATAAACGCAAACTGCAAGCAGTTCGCAACTCTTTTCATTTTTTCGCGGCCCACTTGCCAGCTTCGTGCAAGCCGTTCGACATCGATGGAGTGCGTCGGGCGTTCCATTGGACCGGATGGGATGGTCGGCATTGGAACCGTTATTCGAGGCATTTGCACCGGTACGACAGTTTCGGTTGTTGCTGTTTGCGAAGTCAAATCTGGCGAATCTGCCATCTCGGTTGAAACATTGCCCTCTGAGCGTGCGGTTTGATTCGATTCGCCATCGGCGGCTAATCCATGGATCGCAGATGTATCGGTTTCAGATTCTGAAGGTGGTGACATATCCACTTCAGACTCCGTCGACGTTTCGGCACCCGACGAATCGTCGCTGGCCGAATCGTCGCTGGCCGACTCTGTCAAATCGATCGATTCGGCGAACGGTTGCTCCTCAACTTGCTTTGCATGTTCAACAATCGCTGCTGCCGTTGCTACCGCGAGTTGAGCATAGTCTGGCTTCGTCCAATGGGTTGGACTAGTTGCTGGCAGTGCCAAGTTCGCGTGAGCTACCAATCGCTCTGCCAAACGGTAGTCGTCCGGATGGATGGTCGTTCCGTCTAGAGGTTCAGTACTGCCGAAGACTTTCAAAAAGCCGATAGCCTGTCGAGCCTGCATCTCAGAAAGGTGCTCGCGTAGGACTGTCATTAATTCTTCGCGGTTGACGATTTTTTCGTCATGACATGCTTTGACGACCGCCTTTGCAGCCTCGGTCGTCATGCCAGGAATGCGTTTCAGGACGTCAACATCTGCATGGAATACGTCGACGCCCGCTTGAGTGATTGCGGTCGAAACGGCGTCTTGCAACGCGGCTTCTAATTCTCTTTGTGGCAATTCACGTTGGTACGATCCGAGTCGCAAGCGAACCGGATCTACCTTGAGGATCTGCTTAAGCGGGTCTTGAAGCCTCAGTGCAAGCCAAACTGCGGCTCGATGACGACGCGAAATATTTGGGAGTTCGACTAAGCAACCTCGCGACATGCAATATGCGTCCGCACCAGCTCGGTCGACCATGGTCCAATACAGAGAACCGTCGGAGGTCTGCTTGAGCAACTCGGAAACAGCGTGGATCAGGTAGCGTCGAGCAGGGCCATTGGATATCGCCATAAGCGTCACTTTATGCTCATGAATCCATTGACCAAGTGAGACAACATTTTGAGCGACTACATCCGCTCGATTGCTATTGCATGGAATTTCGTTCGTGAAAACAACCTTGCCATCGGCGTCCACAATTGCAACTGCTGCCATCTTTGGGCCAATTGCATCAATGATGAGGATGCGATGCCCGTGTACAGGGCGTTGCAATAGCGAAGATTGCAAATGCACCACGGCTGCTTCGGTGAGGTCGGTATGGGCATCTTCTTCTAAAATGCTCAAAATATCTTGATGCAGTCTGGGAAGAATCTGATTTCTGAGGCTGTCCTCTGCGACTTCCAACAACCAATGATGCATCGGATGCCGACCAGGGCAAAGCGTTTCACGACAAAATTGAACCAGTGGCCTCTCATCGTAGTGAAATTGAAGAGCAACGATCTGAGAACGCTGCCCCCTCGATAACATCAGAATTTGATAAGGCGTCAGTGCGGTGAGTGGCTTCTTGAGCTTGGAGTAGGATTCCAAAATACTTCGCAGCCATTTGCGTCGACGCTGGCGAGGTGAAAGCTGCTTGTCCGAAAGGGTTTTGGTCTTAATACCTTTCCCTTGTTTTCGACCTTGATGAAACTCTGCAATCATCGGAGCGACTGCGTCCGGGGCGTTCGGCTTGTTCTCAGTTGCTACCGTTTCGGGACGCGGAAGCGGGTCAACGCTGGGCGCGGTGGATTCAGATGGCGCTGCGGATTCAGATGGCGCTGCGGATTCAGATGGTTCTGTTGCTTTTGAAATATCTACAGCGGTTTCGTCAGCATCGTGCTCCGGGGTAGCATCGTGCTCCGGGGTAGCATCGTGTTCCGGGGTAGCATCGTGTTCCGGGGTAGCATCGAGAGCTTCCGGCGAAGTGGTTACGACCTGTTCGACTTCGGGCGTTGAAACAATTGGCGCAACCGGGGCGGTCGGAACCAATGGCGCTGTAGACTCGTTGTGATCTAGTTGCTTTTCTGCATCACTACCCTTAGGTGGGTCGGGCAATATTTTAACCGAGACACCCGCCTTCCTGAGTAAAGTTTTTTGCAATTCTTGTATGAGACGAACGTCTTCACTCAACAGAAAAACCATCCATCGCTTCGTTTGTTCAAGAACATCCGCAGCTTGTTCGAGCGGAACGCCGGCTACCTCGGCAACCCAAGGCAAGAGATCTTTGGGAGCGTCACCTTGCATGGTCAGGATCGCTTGACCAACAGACTCCACTTGCGGACATTTTTCGGAAATGCCGCGTGAGTTTTTGCGGGCTCGCAGATGACGCGTTACCGTGTCGACTTGGGATATGGTGTTGGCTTGGGAAATGACTGATGCGACGGTTTCATTCCACTGCTGTTCTCTGTCCAACGTCTGTTGAACTTTTTCCTTTTGGGCTTTGAGCGACTCGGAATAGTTTAACGCTCTGCGCAAAATCGAAAGAGTTTGTTCGTCAATATTACCAAGTTCATCAGGCCGATAGTTTGCGAGGTAGTTCGGTTCATACCCTTGGTTGAGCAACTCGATTGGGAATTTAAGTTGGTCTTCTGGAAGGCGCATATAGCGCGCGATCGCGTGTAGATCTTTCATAGGCAAACCAATTCATTCTACGAATCATGTTGGTTCTAAACGCATGACGAAGTCATCGTGCTTAGAGGCCGAAATCGAAGTTTGAAGTCCTTCACGTAAATGGGTGTCGTAATGCACATAGGTGCAAAGTCGTGCTTGCAAGCAAACTAAGACTGGGAATCTAGGGGAGACACCTCAAATTGTCAAGCTTTCCGTTGCTTTCTTAAGAGTTGGGACGCTCAGGTGGGCTGAAAACGGTCCGTTCGGGGCCAATGCCGGACCATTTTGGAAAAAATTGAGTAAATAGCTCAAGCGTTAAACTCCGCCCAGTCGATCCAAAGCACACAGATCGTTTCGATAATACCATTTGGTTTTCTCCTATTCAAGAAGTTCTTTGCCTATGAACAAGCCAGTTTTTCGGGTTGTTGGTTTGGATCACGCCACCTGCGACGAAGAGTATTGTGGGACAGAAACGTCGACTAGACCCAGCGTGGAACAGATGCTCGATGCAGAATTGTCCATTTTTCAACCGACACTGCCTGCAACGGTTACTGTCCGCCTCCAAGACATGTTGCCAGCTTTCCAGCGCTCGGCAACCGCTCGATTAGCATGGGTCAACGACTTTGCGGACGATCCGGTTGTCATTACCAAGGACCTTTACGATGTTCTGTTAACCTATCAACGTTTTAAGAATGCTGCTTGATCACGTTTCTTCGGATCCGACACTCGTTCCGGCTAAATCGTGTCCTTGTCAAACGGGGGCGTGCGTTCCCAGAGCATTCGCAGCCCATTGAGAACCACTAGTACGGTGCTTCCCTCATGCCCAAGAACACCGATCCACAACGGAAGCTCGAAAAAAGTCGACAAGACGAGTATCGCGATCATCACAAAAGCAAACACCATGTTTTGCCGCACGCGTTTGCGAGCCATGCGACTGATCCATACAGCCAACGGCAATCCCTTTAGATCGTCTCGCATCAACACAACATCCGCAACCTCAAGCGCCACGTCTGTTCCTGCTCCGCCCATGGCAATACCAACATCTGCCGTTGCAAGTGCAGGAGCATCGTTGACGCCATCTCCAATCATAGCCACATAACGACCATGCTTGGATAGTCGAGTTAATTCCGTTACTTTTCCATCTGGCAGCAAGCCAGCTCGAACTTCATCGACTCCCAACTCCTTTGCAATCGCTTGTGCCACGCGTTCGTGATCCCCAGTTAATAGCACAATGTCTCGCACCCCAAGCCCCTTAAGCTTGGCAATCGTCCGAGCTGCTTCGGGTCGCAATCGGTCTGCGACGCCAATCACACCGCCGATCCCCTCTTCTGCGGCTATGACAATAAGTGCCGTTTGGCCAGCATCTCTCATCCGCTGCGCGTTCTCGACTATCCCAGGCAATAATTCGACATGGTACGTTTCAAAAAGACTTTCACGCCCAACACCAACCCAAACACCGTCGACGCGCGCGTAAACACCCAGTCCTGTATGACTATGAAACTCCTTTAGTTCGAGTGCCTGATCTGAAATGCCATGCCGCTTGGCCTCTTCGATCACCGGGACTGCAAGAGGATGTTCGCTTTGTTTCTCAACTGCCGCCGCGAGCGAGAGGAATCGAGTGACATTTGTACCGCTGGTGGTCCATACTTCGGTCACCGCTGGTTTGCCCATCGTTACTGTTCCGGTCTTGTCCATCGCGATCACATCTACTTTCCCGAGCGTCTCAAGATGCACTGCCCCTTTAAAGAGCACGCCATGACGACCCGCCAATGCAATGGCGGATAACATGACCGCCGGAGAACTCACTACGACCGCGCACGGGGAGGCTGCTACCAACAGGACCATCGCATGGTAAAAAGCATCGTACCAACTCGCCGTATGGATAAGCATTGCCGCCAAAAAGACCAAAAAAGCACTGACAAATACCCCAATGACGTAGGGCTGCTGCCAGGATTCGACAAAACGTTGAGTCGGTGTTTTCTGCGCCTGGGCTTCATGAACCATATGGACGATGCGTTCAAGCGTCGTATCCGCGATCGCTTTCGTCATTTGGACCAAAACGGTCCCTTGGCCATTCATCGTTCCGGAAAAGACGTCAGATCCATTCCCTTTGTGAATTGGTTCGCTTTCGCCGGTCAACGTGGATTCATCAACCCATGACTCTCCCTCGATCACGATGCCATCAATAGCGAAACGCTCACCTGGTCGAACGCGAACGACATCGCCCAACTGAAGCAATTCCACCTCAACAATCTCATCGCTTTTTGTCTCTTTCGAAATCCGAGCCGCTTGCCTGGGTCTTAGCTGAACAAGCGATTCGATCGATCGATTTGTCCGATAGGTTGCGAACGCCTCCAGAGTTCCACTTAAGGAAAACAGAAAAAGCAGGACGGCGCCTTCGACCCAATCCCCTAAGATCGCGGCACCCAGCGCTGCTGCGACCATCAAGGTATCTACGTTCAACTTCCCAATGAAAATCGCGGAAAGCGACTCCTTTACGGGTCTGGCCCCTCCCGCCACATAAGCGACAATCCACATTGCCAGGGAAGAATAGAAAGTTGTCTCAAGCCAGCGTGTCAGAGCAAATCCCAAAATCGTAAAGCAAGCGCAAATCACGGTTGATATTGCGCTCAAGATGGGTGGCGAAGAAACCGGGTGCTTCGCTGAAGTCCGTGGTGTCGTAGTCAATTCACTACCCATAAAAGTGGAGCGATCGCAAAGTATCGAACTGCTCTCAACGGTCAACAAACAGTTTGAGAGCATCGAGCACGTCGAACAATTGCTTTTGTGAGACGTCGGCCCATTTGCTCGCACGATGCCGAACTATGCTCAACTTGAACTGCTCGAGGGCATCCGAGACGTCAGGCGGAAGATCTGGCAGACCAGCAAATGGATTCCCTGATTCCTTGGACGCGTCATACGATTCCGATTCGAACGGCGGATCCCCTTGTTGCGATTCGCCTGCCATCGACGGATCATAGTCAGCGTCGCCAAAGTCGGGACCTTCGGCCAATGGTCCACTTGACTCCAATCGATCTCGCTTTTCGCGATCGGATTCTTCATCCGCTTCGGCGGTGAGTGCATCGAAATCGTCGTCCACTTCCGATGCGATCAGTTCTTCATCGCCTGGTGCATGCTTGGGATCGCCCCCGTTAGCCTCCCAACGCGTTTTTCGCATTTGGGAAATGCTCCATCGGCTTTGCATTGCGCCTTCAAGCCACAGTTCCGCATCGTCCCAATCGATGCTGGCCAAAAAATGACTCCAATAGAGCCCTGGGTAGCTAGAGAAATTTTGACCAAATCGTTCGTAAACTCGCCGCAAACGTCCCACATGCTGACTGGTTACGGCCCCAACTTGCTTTGTCCAGGTTTCATCGCTGAAGCAGCTAGACGACGCGTCGGAAGCGATCAAGGCCGATCTCCACTCGGAGATAATCTTACCTTTACTCCAGTTCGTTTGACTGATCAGCGTATTCCATTGGCCAACAAATGGCGCGGTTACGGTGAGCGACTGAGCGTCGAGATCCGCAGCGATTTCCGCAACGATTTCCACTGTCAAGGAGGTACTTTCCACAGGTGTTTCGACGCTGGACAAGAATGCTGGAGGTGGTGTCATATGCAATCGTTGCAGGAGTTTGGATTGAATGTCGCATGGTGCTCGCTCGCATTGCACGAGCTCTATGATGTTCACGGAAGAGAGTACAGCATAGGTGATGGTTCACCAACATCTGGACACCACGAACTAGCGTGAATGATTTGCAAACCGATCAGGACATGTCACTTAGGGAAACTTTTAGGGCGCCGATCGATATTCCGCCGGTACAATCCCTATGTGCATAACCCGTCGAAAATGGTGGCCCCGCGGCTCCGCCTGCGGGGAGTTTTGGTCGTCAGCGGGCGGAGCCGCTGCCCCACATTTTCTAGGGTCATTGCTTTGGCCTTACTATGGACTACGGAACAGCCTATTGGCTTTTCGCTAAATTCGCGATAATGTTGCTATCTGCATGGAATCTTTTTTTGTTTTTCCAAGCAAATGAACCAAGGAAGAATCGACACCGTGAACGACACAAGTGAATCAGGCAGTGGACATCCTCACAAAAACTTCATCGAAGTTGAAATCGAAAGGGACTTGGCCTCCAAACCGGAACTGATTGGGAAAACAGTCACCACCAGGTTTCCACCAGAACCGAACGGCTACTTGCATATCGGCCATGCCAAAAGCATTTGCCTAAACTTTGGGTTGGCGACAACCTTTGGCGGGAACTGCAATCTCCGATTCGACGATACCAATCCAACCAAAGAGAGCGAGGAATACGTCAACTCGATCAAGACCGATGTGAATTGGCTTGGCTTCCAATGGGACAATCTGCTTTTTGCGTCCGACTATTTCGGGCAACTTCATGATTGGGCCTGTCAGCTTATTGAGGAAGAAAAAGCATTTGTATGTGACCTCAACGCAGATCAAATGCGGGAGCATCGCGGAACGCTCACTCAACCTGGCCGAAATAGCCCATTCCGAGATCGTACCTCAGCGGAAAACCTCGATCTATTTGCTCGCATGAAAAACGGTGAGTTCCCTGACGGAGCCAAGACGCTGCGAGCTAAGATCGACATGAATTCACCCAATCTCAATCTACGCGATCCCGTCTTGTACCGGATCATGCACGCGCATCACCATCGAACGGGTGACGCATGGTGCATGTATCCGATGTATGACTGGGCACATGGTCAAAGCGATTCAATCGAGGGTATCACGCATTCCATTTGTACGCTTGAGTTCGAAGATCATCGACCGCTTTACGATTGGTTCTGTCGAACGTTGCGCATTTACCATCCGCGACAGATGGAGTTCGCTCGTATGAATTTGTCGTACACCGTGTTGAGCAAACGCAAATTGCTGCAACTGGTCGAAGACAATCATGTCTCAGGTTGGGATGACCCTCGCATGCCAACTATTAGTGGCCTCAGGAGACGCGGCTACACACCCGAAAGTCTGCGCATGTTTTGCGAAAGGATCGGCGTTGCACGATTCAGCAGTACGATTGATGTTGTCGTTCTGGAGGGAAGTGTCCGCGAGCATTTGAATACGATCGCACCTCGATTCATGGCTGTTCTCGATCCGATTAAAGTCGTGCTCACCAACTTTCCAGAGAATCAAACCGAGTGGATGGACGCAGTCAATAACCCTGAGGATCCAAACGGCGGTACACGTCAAATCCCTTTCACTCGCGAACTCTTTATCGAGCGAGAGGATTTTATGGAAACGCCACCATCGAAATTCTTTCGACTCAAACCGGCAGGCGAAGTGCGGTTGCGGTACGGCTACGTCATCCGATGCGACGAGGTAATCAAGGATGCAAGCGGAAACATTTTGGAACTGCGTTGCTCCTTCGATCCAACCACCAAGAGCGGTTCGCCCACCGCCAACGAACGTAAAGTGAAAGGGACGATCCATTGGGTTTCTGCGACCGAATCCGCCGAGGTCGAAGTCCGACTCTACGATCGACTTTTCCTCAGTGAGAACCCAGAGGATGCACCGACCGGAAAAACGTTCCTGGACAACATTAATCCGAACAGCGTCCGAGTTGTTCGAGCAGTGGTTGAACCCGAGCTTGCAAAACAGCAGCCGGGAACTGCCGTCCAATTCGAACGCAATGGCTATTTCTGTGCAGACATCATCGACTCCAAGCCTGGCGTGCCCGTCTACAACCGCATTGTCTCACTCAAAGACGCCTGGGCAAGGATTACAATCCGCGATAGCAAGCCGTGATAGCAAGCCGTGTTGATTTTTGAGCCCATCGACGAAAACTCGGCAGTTTAATTCCATAGAACAACTATTTTTCAAAAATGCTTGACGGGAGAATGTGAGGTTTGCGACACTAACA
>JAYVPE010000020.1:0-10800 GCA_043757575.1 Pirellula sp. | reverse complement strand
CCGTAACCTCATGAAGTTCATCGTAAATATTGATTCCTCCGGTCGCAACGTTCATTGGCGCGATCGCAAGCCGCGCTGGCGATCCTGAAACGACGATGGCATCAGCGGTCACGCCGCGATTCTTAAGTTGCGAGGAAACGGCTTGCAGGCGAAGCGGTTTAGTTCAACACCACAATTCAGCCAGCCCGAGCAGGAGACTCAGACCGAGTCAAAACGCCTTATCGAGGGCTTGGTTGCAATCGTTTGTTCGTCGAATTGTACCAGCTCCGGCCGGAGTAATCGATCATTGCGTTGGCTTTTCCCAGGTTCCATCGTCATAGACCGTCAGTGTATGTTCCTCGGTCTCGCCATTTTCGGCAATGGGCGCGATCGACGACTGGGGACACTCCACTTTGAACACTCGTGGACGGCGAGGGCGGTCTTAGGACGCAGGAGTGCCGAAATCGCAGGGGTTCGTCAAGAGGAAGCCTGGACGTGTGCTCTGGATGCCGTCCAGTTAGCGTTGAATCAAAATTGCAGGCACTTTATGACAGTTTCAAACTATCACATTGAAGTTGCAGAGTTTTTTAGATTTTTCGCGCCTTGGTGCTGATGTAGTGGAGTCCTTACGAATACAAGAAGCCATCGTCTTGTCACTTGGCAATTTGAAAGAACTATTTCAGGGAGATTGACTAATTGGACAGAAATCAATCCACGCTTCTTATCGCAGCAGTTGCGGTATTGGTTAATTTCGCGAGTGGTTCCGTATGCTGGGCTGCGGATGAGAAACAGCCGGCAGTCAAGACTACTGCGCTGTCCGAGGGCCATCTCGTGCCAGCATTCGAAAGCATCGACGATTCTGGTCAAGCATGGAAATCGTCGGACCATGTCGGCAAAGGCGTCCTGGTTTTGTATTTCTATCCCGGTGATTTTACCGGAGGATGTATCAAACAAGCCGAAGCGTATCGCGATGGCCTCGAAAAGATCAAAGACCTGCGTGCGGAAGTCGTTGGGGTAAGCGGCGATGAAGTAGCCACTCATGCCCTATTCAAGGAAACCTACGGGCTAAAACAGGCTCTATTGGCCGATACCCAAGGCGAACTTGCAAAACTCCTCGGCATTTCAGTAAACCAAGGCGGCCACGTTCGGGCCATGAAACCCGATCGCACGCCGCTGCTCGACGCCGAGGGCAAGCCCTTGATGCTGTCACGCCCCACCACCCTCGAACGCTGGACGGTCGTCGTTGATCGCGACGGCAAAGTCGCTTCAATGCGACAAGTCAAAAACCCTGTCAAGGATATCGAAGAAGTAATAAAAATTGTCGAACAACTGAGAAAATAATCGAGTCAAAAACTGGAGTAGATTCAGTTGCTAATGTAATTTGCTCGGGCAACGTTGCTTATCCTTAATGAACTGCTAGACCTGCCGCAGCGGCCGGTGAGAAGTTGAACCCCGAAACCTCTAACGGCCGCCGCGATCAGGTGCAGCGATTCGTTAGCCGCCGTCTGCTGGATGAAACACACATGCGGTAAGCAGAAGCCTCCTGCCTTGGTTGCTCATGCACTTGGCACCAAATCGGCGAAGCAGAACCCGTCGCGGGAAGTGGTTTCGCGAACCTGTACCGCAATCTCGGAGGCGAACATCGGCCCCCCGAAACAGTAGGTATGGAATTCTCCGCGTTCGCCGCACGGATCGACCCCGATCGGCAACTCGGCCAACAACGCCGCGTCGTACAGCCGTCCCACGAACGCCTTCGCGAGTTGGTTGGGGTCAACGCACGTCAATACCGCGATCAAGCCAGCAGCCTGCATTCGCCGGGCCAGGTCCGGTGTTTCGTAAACCGAGCCCCACAGCGGAAACAGCGGCTCGACTCCGGTCCCGGACAGTTGACGGATTCGGTAGTTTCGCACGTCCTCCAGGAACAGGTCGCCGAAGGCCATATGCGTGACCCCTTCCTCCCGCGCCCGGCCAATCGCCGCCGACATCCGCTCTTCATAGGCGGCGTTGGAACAGGGCCAGGGCAAGCGAACCGCCCATAGGGGCAGTCTGGTGGCGGCGGCCTGGGCTTCGACCATGGGGCGGCGAACGGCATGCATGGCCACGCGGTCCGTCGCTTCGTTGAAGGTCGTCAGCAGCCCTACGACTTCTACCTCAGGCTGTTGGCGAAGGACGTGCAAAGTCCATGCGCTGTCTTTGCCCGAACTCCAGGATAGCAGTACGCGGCGCACCATCAGGCGGACACCTGGGAAGCTCGGTTTATCACCTCGGAATCGATCACGCGAACGGGCGGAGGCAGCCCGGCAGGGAGTGGATGCACCTCGGGGTGCAGAGCGTGAGCCAGGATCTCCAGGCTATCGACTAATCGCGGACCCGGGCGGCTGAAATAATGCGAGCCGTCCGTGACATAAATCCGTCCCGAGCGAACCGCCGGCAAATCCTGCCAGCCGGGGATAGATTGCAACGCCGGCATATCGTCTAGTGTTCTCTCCACACCGAAGCCACAGCAAGCAATGAAGACGACCTCAGGCTGCCAAGCCATCACTTCGTCCCAGCGCAGCGTCCGCGACGGCCAGCCTTCCCGTCCGAGGCCCTCGACGCCCCCCGCCAACCCAACCAGTTCGGGGCTCCAATGGCCGCAGGAAAACGGCGGGTCGAGCCACTCCAGTAAGGCGACGCGCGGCCGGTGCTGGAGTCCGGCCCCGCGAGCCACGACCGCCTCGACACGAGCCGTCAGCCCTCCAACAACCGCCTCCGCGTCCTGGTCGATACCTGCGGCTTTCGCCACTTGGCGGATGGCGTCGAAGATCTGCGATAGGGTTTGTGGTTCCAGGTTAATCACATGGGGACTCCCTTGGAGGATACAAGCGGCGGCCCGAACCTCATTCTCGGCCACCGCGCAAACATCGCAGAGCGCTTGCGTGACGATCAGGTCGGGCCGAAGCCTTTCGAGCGTTGGCAAGTCGAGCGTGTACAAGGCCCGATTCGTCCGCAACCGCTCGCGGACCAGGCGATCGATTTCGGCGCTGGGGGCGTCGATGGGGATGAGCGTGCGCGTCACCTTCGGCAGCAGCCGGACGGACGCGGGGAAATCGCACTCGTGGGTGACACCCACCAGTCGCTCTTCCAGTCCGAGAGCACAAATTATCTCCGTCGCACTGGGGAGCAGTGAAACGATTCTCATCGGCCGCTCCTATCTCGATGAGGCGAGCGCCGGTTCGCGCAGCGCAGGGAAGCCGTTTTCGGCCAGTGCCAAGCCGACGAAGAGTACGGAGGAATAAACCGCGTCGCCCATCAGGGTGTTGTGGAAGAACGGGATCGCAGCCACGTAGCAGGCGACGAATCCGTCCCAAGACTTGGGATACCAGGAACCGAACGCCCAAACGCCGAAGTTGGTCAGGACGAAGAACAGGACCGAGCTGGCCAGGGCGGCCCCCGTGATCTGCGCGGCCTTTCGGTGTCGGCGGAGCCAGAAACCGAGGCACACGATCAGGGCGAAACTGCCGTAAACGACCAGGATCAACCGGTGAAATCCGAGCGAAAAATCGCCGCTCAACAGGCCGATGGCTAGATCGCTCAATAGCATCGCGGCCAAGGGCACGAGAAACGCCATCCGTCGACTGACGAAGCAGGCGCCACTGAACAGGGCCATTGCCCCAATAGGCGCGAAGTTTGGCGGGTGCGGAATCAGCCGTGAGGCCGCCGCCGCTAGGATCATGCTGGCGAGGACAATGAAACGAATCCGATACATGCCTGTGTTCTCCTTTCGATTGCGGCTAACGCTCGCAGTCCGCTAAAGCGAACAAATAACAATAACACGAAATAGATCAAACGACTAAGCACTCGGCCGGAATGCTTTGTAAGAAACGGAGGTATTTGTCCAGGATGCTGACGCTGCCACCGAGTAGCAAGTTCCTTCCAACGCAGGCAGATCCAACCTTTGCGCCCAGGCGTGCCATCTTCGAAAAGAAGCATAGCGCGACGAATGCATCTGTACCAACCAGTTACGTCCGTATCCACCAACCGAGACCTGGAAAGGGACATGGTTTACGTTCACAAAATGAACGCCACTCGTACAAAACAGCTTGCGAAATTTACCAAACTGTAAAAACGTTGTCAATCGCTGCGTCTGTCCCTTTGTTTACCTTTTTCGTCATTTAAATTGCTTGTCCTTAAATTGCGCAAGAAGGGCTTGCGGGGCGGGATGAGCAGTTCTACACTTTGGAAGTTCGTAGTGACGAGCGCACGTTAAATGGCCTCGTGAACAGGGAACTCCGGTGTGACTCCGGGACGGTCCGGCCGCTGTAATCTGCCAATAACTCGCTAGAGTAGAAATTCAGATCTCCTTCTGTTGAAGCGCCATTGCTTGGAATCGAGCGAGAAGGCAACGAGGTTTGAATCGGCAGTAAGTCAGAAGACCTACTTTGAACTAGACGATACTGTGCCCTCCTGGGTTGGGGTGATCGTTGAGTGTTGCTCGAAGGTCTGTTTAGATTTTTCTTAGCAAGCGCTGTACTACATCATTACGATAGGCCGAGAGTAAGTGTTGGGCAGTCCAGACTGCGGCACGTCTTACTCGGCGGGAGTTGCAGTATGAAGAAGTTTTCTAGTCGGGTTGGCTTTACGCTGGTCGAGCTGTTAGTGGTGGTTGCCATTATCGGGATCTTGGTGGGCTTGTTGTTGCCAGCAGTTCAGGCGGCCCGCGGCGCGGCGCGGCGCATTCAGTGTGCGAACAATTTGAAGCAGCTGGGTTTAGCATTGCAGATGTATCATGACGCTCATAAATCCTTGATGCCGGTCAGCACGTACAATTGGATGATTGGCGGGTATCCGCAGCGTTATTGGTTCGGTGAATTGAAGAACCCGGCTACGCTAGCCTTTGGTGAATCGCAAGTCGTGCCTTCCAACGGGTTCTTGATGCCGTACATGGAACGCAACACGGCCGTGATGACCTGTCCGGATTTCACCACATTTGTCGCCAAGTATTCCGGGGCCACCTCCGGCTACGCCTACAATTACAAGTATTGCGGACCGGGGGTAAATCCAAATTGGGCTGGTTCAAATCCGCTCGATCTGTTGACACCGATCAGCTACAAACTGCGCGACTTCCCGAGCACTACCAATACGGTTGCTTTTGGTGATGCCGCCGCGATTTATGATTTTGGTGCTGCCACAGGGAAGGTGACCGAGACGTTTTACCTCGAAGCTCCATCGGGGCGATTTCCATCGGTTCATTTTCGGCACCAAGGCGTGATTGCCAATGCCGTATTTTTAGATGGACACGTAGCTGGGATCTTGATGCAGCGGAATCCGATGGGGCCTTGGACCAGTGCACAGATTGAGAAAGAACGTGAAAAAGCGCAGTTGGGCGACATTGGCGAGTATATTCATACCGACTCGGTAGAGACTGACAAGTGGTTTTCCGGCAAGGGATTGGTCTACGAAAAATGAGACTCACTTTAATAGGGTTGAGCGGCTTGACGCTGACGTGCGGCCTGGTGGGATGTACGGCCCGAGAAACTGAACCGCCGCCCATGCAGACCCGAGCAGCCGAGAATGTGTCCCCGGAAATGCGCGAACGGGCTTTGCAGGGTTTGCATTCTCAGGATGCAAAGCTTCAATTCGAAGGACTTCGATTTCTGGAATCCTTTCCGGAAGTGAAGCAGCATCAATTGTCGCGAGTGGCAGAGCTCTCCAAAAGCGGTAAGGACGCGAAAGTGCGAAGTCAAGCCGCGAAGATTTCAAAGTAACCATCCAAGCGGTCGATATGTCAGTATGCTTTCAAGGACGAACAGCAATGCCTACAACCAGTCTACAATTCAGCAGCCACAGTCGAACAGCATCAAAATTTGAGCCGCGTTGGTGGTTCTTCGTCGATGTTCGTCGATGTTGGTCGCGGTGGGCACAAGGAATGACGATTCATTGCGAATGAATACGGACTTGGTGCGTAATTGGCTTGCATGTATAATATCGTGCGAACGTTGCTTTGTCATTCAAGGGGAGGAAAGCTAATTTTGGTGTTGGAGGATGTCGCAAGTTTTTTGTCCGACCATATCCTCTCCCATTTTTTCCACTCGGTATGGGTGGCCGAAAATACAAGCCTTTCACGTTCGATAGGCGCAAGCCCTGCCTCGGCTGCTTGAAAGGCTGGTAGCGGAGTGATCGTTCCTTCAGCCTCTAGGTCAGCCACAATCTCTACATCAAATCGTTTTGTTGGCCACACTAACAACCCTGCTGAATCGATATCATACGGATGCTGCTGAGTAAGATTGGTTTCAAGCTGCTCTCGCACAAGGTCGATGCCGCTTTTCCGATAGAATCCCTCTAATGCATTCAGAAAAGAATTCCCTTGATCCCTGGATACTGACTTGAGCCATCCTATTCGAGATAGGCTTGCTATGAGCCATCCACTTTGTTCCTGCAATCGCAACTGCACGGGCGATTCGTTTAAGCTGGGGCATTCCAGCTCGATTGAGAAGCTGTTGGAGGCCGCTTCGACGCGTGTACACCGAAGTGGCAGAGGAATCCATTCATCGCACTTATGAAGCAAAGAAATGAGCTCGCGATCAACAAAAGATTGGATCGATTGCTCGACATGGTGAAGCTGCTCTCGAGTCGATCGACGACTAGTAAACCGGCCAAGCGATGCGTCTCGGTGTTCCAGTCTGCGCAATTTGCGAAAGATCTTTGGTAACGTCCCTGAATGAAATCCAGGTCGAAGCAAACGAGCTATCGTTTCACCGTGGCTTCCAACAGGAACGGGCTGCAGTCGATCGTTGCGATTCGCAAAATACAGTTTCCAGTTTTCCTTTAATTCCCAAACCGCAAAGCCAAAAAAGCCTGGCAGGAAGAATATGTTAAACCAAGTGATGGATCGGGCGAGAGGTGTCCCAACATACTGACCCAAAAAATGAACCATGTTCCCCTCCAACATGATGAGTACAGGAAGGAAGATTTTGTGGGCCACGGTCACGACGGGAAAGTGCTTTAGGGGATTAAAGGTAGGCTCAATTAAGAGATTGACATAGATGCGAATTAAGAATGAAAGAAAGGACCAAAGTACGCCAAAAATCGCTTTAGCCAGGACCGATAGCCAGTTCTCGTCGCTATGAAATCGAAGCCATTCATCGACCGCATAAAGAACTCGTTCTAAAGTGCTCAACATAAAGCGGAAAAAATCCACGACCCAGCCAATGATCGCAAACACAAGTCGAGCTTGTAACTGATGCAATGCATTCTCAATCCAATCTCTTGTCATCTCCTGTGCGTCGCGTCCAATCCTCGTATTGAGTATTGCACTCGCTAAAACGGCACTCGCGGCGACTAACCACCATTCAAGCTGTTTTCCGTGAAAAAGCCATGGCAATGTCCGTCCGAGCACCACGGCAACAACCGTCGGCGAAATCACGTAACTCCTAATGCGCACGAATGGCTTCGAAGTCCAAATACTCGTCAATATGGGAAGCTTTAACAACAAAAGCGGCGTTTCAAAAAGTATAGTCCGCACGATAAGCCAAGTTCTTGCGATCACCCTGAATGAGAACTTACGAAACGAGGGGACATGAATAAGGGCCATCAAAAGGAGACCCAAAATCACTACCAACGAAAAAGTTTCTGTCTGACGTGTAAGGATTTGACCGACAGCCTCGTCGGTCGTTTTCGGCAGCACTGAGACTATTGCTTCCGAGTCGCTGGGCTGCCGATCCAGTGGCGAGGCAGTGCCTTCATTGGTATCCAATTGTTTCTGAAAATCGCCGATGGCGAGTTCGCTAGATCGTGCAACCGGTGCAACCGGTGCAACCGAGTCGGTTACCCCTTCGTTGGCTACTGGTCTTTGAGTCCTGCCATCCATTGATATTGAACTTGACGATTCAACATCATGAGTGGGACGTTGAAACATATGTACAACGTGGAGTGCCCCCTCGACGATCACAACGGCCCCGCCGAAGGGAATGATCAGAAACATCGTTGCAAAACGACCGAAGCGAGTCCCGAAGAAAAAAGAACTTACAACTTGCAGCCAGCACAGATAGAATTCGCCGCGGCGATAGACTCCGTCCAATGCCAAATCCAAATGATCATCAGCTCGCAAAAGTTGATCGCCATACCAAACCTCGCGCAACTCTTGTATGTCCGGCAGCTTAAGCTCATTTCTGCTGATCGCGTCTCGAAGATATCCCATCGTGAGATACCCACGTACGGCTATACAATCCAGTGCTTCCTCTACCAATTTTTCCGAAGCAACTTGTTCGGGTACGCTCTTGGGGACTAAATGCACGGCCAACAGCGTTTGCGTGAGAACAGGACGCATTCTCTCTCGCATTTGCGACTCGGAGAGAATCGCGGCATGCTGAATCAACTCTGTCAGATGGTTTCGATCGTTGCCGCTCAAGCGAACATGGGTAAGGCGCGATGCTGCGCTCGCGAGATGTTTGGCCATCGCCACTTCACGAAGACTGTTGAGTGGTCGGCGAAGAGGTCTCTTTCCGCGGCTGACCACCCATTTGACGAGATCCACTTTGTAGGTCAGTCGCTCATGATCGAGACAGACCTTTTGAAGATCGTAAAGCAATCGCTTTTCGGTATTCCAGAAACCGTGTACAGAATTCTTGGCAAGTTCCCAGAGAGCAGCTTGCCACTCGTCGTTGTCCTGCTCGGCAAACGCGATCGCGTTCCGCAAGCGACCCACGAGCCGTCGTACATCTTCACGAGCCTTCTTCTCCGCCGCCAGTCGCTTTCCTTCGGTGTTCGCCCGCTGTTCGGCTCGAATGGCACACGCGATCGCATAAACTGTATTGCCCCTTTCGTTGGCTCGGTCATGTTTTCGAAGTTGACGCAAATATCCTCGGTCGGATTGAGAAATATCGATCGCTAGCGACCAATTCCTGCGAGTTGCTGATAGGTGATCCTCATCGGAATCGTTATGTGAAATCAATTCGGGTGCCGGTGCACCTTCTAACCGTGATTCTCGAAAGATCCTTTCGATGTCCAGCTCTTGCGACAGGATTTCTTGGACGGTTGAATTATCGCTCAGGGATGGAAACCAGATGGGCAATAAGTCCGGTTCAAAATAGCGGAGCTCAAAATACATTGCCGCAAGCTCTCGCCATGCTTCATCACGGGAGTCTGGAGACATCAATCTAAGCTCGGAACGCAACACGTAATGTGCTTCGTCGAATTCGACCTGACCGATGGCGGCGATGTCGCGACGCAATATATCGAGGCTAGCGGAAGGATTCGAATGTTGAAACTCACGATCCAACTTGGCATGGAACAGTCGCCTCCAAACCTGCTGTTTCAACTCCTGCAACGGCCAGTGATCGAGTTCCCCGCTTTCCGGTTCGCAAATCAATAGACATTCATCGGAGAGCGAATCAAACGAGTTCAACCCCAATTCGTCTGGATGTGCAAGCTTGCGAATATCCTCTCCGCTTACAAGTTGGCTTTGCGTATGGGGCAACGCCACAACAAGGTTGGCGAACCCATAACGCTCTCGAATAACACGTCGGATGACGCGAGCCTCCACCAGATACGCGGATCGATCGGCAGCCGACAACGCTTCCCGTAATGCTTGAATCGTCGAAATTTCTTCAGCCATCGATATGCAATTTCACCGAGAGGGGTTCAAGTGAAAAACCAGGCTGCAAGATGACGACTCCTTCGAACCAATTGGGAATTATTAGTAATCTTCGACGTTCCTATTTTAGTACATTATTCTTTAGCAGCCTTGAGCAGGATATCGCGTGTGACTTCGTGGATCTTTTGCTGGCGTCCCGCGAGCTCTTCGAGTTCACCCAACAAGCCAGGGTCGCCGACCTGACCAACGACGTCCTCCTGATTATTCGTTTGTTTAGCCAACGATTGAGTTCTTCGATTGATACGCAGTTGCAACGTTTTCAGCAACTTAAGTTCCGCGATAGAGTCCACCAAAGGTTCATCCTCGGGGTTACTCGATTGCTGCTGTTGTTGTTGAACTGGTTGCTTCTTTTTTTCTTCTCGCTTCTTTTGTACTTGCTTGAGCGAATCCAGCATTTCGTCTAACGCGCCAATGATTTCGTCTTCGATGGCTTGCGTCAGCGGCGATACGTTTGCCTCGGCCAGCTTCTTGCTGACCGATTGAGCATCCGCATTCACTTGCTCTAACGCTTCCGGAAAAGCGGTGCTCGAACCCTCGTCTTGCAGCAATAACAAGGCACGCTGCCCTTCCATTACGACTTTGGACTGTTCGATGGAGAGTTTGTTTGCTTGGATTTCTAAAGTTCGGTCCTTGAGATTGCCCGTTAAGTTTCCGAGCTTTTCGGTTTCCACTCGCACGGATCGTTGCAAGTCCAACATTTTTCGAAGCCGTGTTTCCACATCGACAAGCGAGCGTTCGATCTCTTCTTCACGCAGTTGACGGAGAATGCGTTCCAGTTCTTCGATGGCTTCTCGTAGTTCGCGCTCAGCCTCACGCTGTTCATCGACAGCTTCATCCCGCTTTTGTTCCTCCAATTTGTCTTGAGCGTTTTGCATTCGCTTGCGAGCCGACTCGACCCGTTTTCTAGCTTTTTCTTCGCGGGACTCCTGCTTAGGCTTTTCACTCTTTTGGGCAGATTCAGCCTCCTGCGTATCCTTGGACTCAGACTCTTTGGATTCGGACTCTTTGGATTCGGAAGTATCGGAGGGTTTGCTATCGCTCTCTTTGGCGTCTTTCGGTTGACTCTCGTTCGGCTCGCCATCTTTAGGTTTACCATCCTTAGATGACTCCTTTTCCGATTTCTCCTTGCGGGCTTTTAACTCACCCTCTTTTTGTTTTGATGGCTCAGCATCGCCGTCCTTGGCTTC
>JAYVPE010000019.1:0-10809 GCA_043757575.1 Pirellula sp. | reverse complement strand
CCGCCAGCCAACTGAGGCTCCAACCGAACATAAAACTTAGAGGTCTAACGTGGTATTCCAAAAAGGAAACCGTGATTGCACCGACCCACCAAGTGTGAAGACCGGTGATCATGGCGTATGCGTAACCTAGCCCCAAAAAAATACCGAGCGTTGCTCCCATCGTACAAACAACGGATCCCTCGAGTAGCAGCAATCGGCGTACTGCTGAGCGAGTCCAACCCGATGCTAACAGGAGCCCCCAGTGGTCGGCACGTTGTTCAATCGCAAGACGGAAAAGGAGTGCCACCAACAACAAGGCCGCGACGATCACAAAGAAACTGAGCGAAAGAAACAAAGCGTCGAATGGAGTGGTGCCACTAGAAGCTATCCGTTGCTGCTGGCTGAGTGGAATTTCTCGCCAGCCTAAGTTAGTCAATTTAGTTGTCGCAACTTCAGAAATCTGCTTCTCAATAGCGATCGCTTCATCCGGTTTCAAGTTGTCAAACCGAATGCTACTTACCTTTCCAAAACGTGAGCCGAAGTGCCGGCGTCCTAGTTCTTTGGAAATGTACAGCTTGGGTGTCAAGCGATGATCGTAGAAGTATTTGTCGTCCTGAGGTTCTCGCTTTCGAGTTAAAGGAAAGGGAGTATCCCAATCATCGATCGACTCTTGATCAGTGATTCCTGGAACGACTGGCGTCCATGCTGGATCATTGAATGGAGTCGGGGCTATTGAAAAGGCGGCCGCCCGATTCCGTTGGAATCCTCTCTTGGGCTGGGTAAGCGGAGCAATTGCAATAACGATTGCATCGAAACTCTTTTCGACCTCCAGTCCATCGACCGTTTCTGGTAAAAAGTAGTCGATCTGAATGACGTCGCCCAATTTGATCGATAGCTCTTGAGCTAGCCAACTCGTAACTACAACCCAATCACGCTCAGGTGCGTCGAGAAGCCCCTTCGGACCTAGCATCGATGTCAGGACAGGCCAATCCACGGCAGCAATGGTTGAATAGGGCACGTTTCGCCCTATCAATTGACCGTCCCTTTTATGTTGGATCCCGTTAGCCAGGTAAGTCAAAACGCTGGCCGGGTGATGCGGTACAGTACGCTCCAGAATTCCGTCCGAAAGGCCATCGATCATGAGCATTTGGTCCGTAATGAGCTGATGGTAGTCCAATACCTTTGCTTCCATTTGATTTCCATCGACTTGCGATGAAGATTCGCCCAGAGCAGCATCCGGAAACGAACGTTCTACATGTTGCCAACGCAGTCCAAGATCCGAAAGTGTAGGTGACAATTTTTCGAGCAAAGTCCCTTTTCCGGTCGATGTGTTGTTACGAACATCCTCGTTGGAACGGGCAATGAAAATTGCGTTCACTTTGCCATCGATTTCCAAAGCCTTTTGCAGCCAACGCTTGCTAGCGAAAGCGTTCATGATCGGCCTCTGGTCCGAGCGAAGTGAAAAGCGTGACAGGCTTCGGTCCGGAAGGATTTCAATTACTTTCCAACGCGGCAAGTCCTTGCTGTCTTGTTCCCGTTTACCCAGAGGACTGTCCCCTGGAACGAGAGCTTGACTTTCAACACGCAGCTTTATCATGTCTCCGACTTGCGCGTGCAGTTTTTCAGCGAGCGACTGATTAAGAACGACTTCCTCATCCTCTGGCGAGCGTTTCGGCTTGATCGTCCCGAGAGTCCAAAAATCCGGGTCGACACCTAGCAAAGCCATTTCGCTAGCTCGATGAGATTCCTTTTCAGCGATGGCTTGTTGAATCAACACCAAGCTCTGAATGGAGCCGATTTGCGAATCGCCATGTGGAAGGTTCCTTACAAGACCTTCATCAAACCATCTTGGAGCAACCAGAACGGACTCGATAGAGCCGATACGGTCCATTGCGATGAATCGCAATGAACCGCGCATGCTATCTCCTACGACCAATGCGCCCACGATGACTGCAGTTGCCACGGCTACTCCCATAGCAACGGGGACAAGCAGTCCGCGGAAATGCAACAGCGTCCTAAAAACGAGTGACAACATGAATAATCCTATCGAATTCGAACGGCAGTTTGCGTTCTACTCTGCAGGTGCAAAGTATTTTGTTAAGTCGCCAGCACTCGCATCAAGCCATGTGATGGACCGCCAGAAAATGATGGCGGCGTGTTCATTTTTTTGAGACGAAAATGCAATTTTCGGACGCGTACTGACAACCATTAAATTTTCGACACGACGGAACTCGCGTTCTAGCAGGCTTAAGGCAATTTCTATTTTGTCCGCATCGCCTCCATGAGCGATCGCCAGTCGATCAAGTAGTCCTGAACACTGAGATCGAGATTGAATTCGACCAGCGATCAACGGCTCGGAATCCGCAATCGCCACGGTGATCACTCCAAAATTCGACGAAGCAATGTGACTAGCAAGTGTTGCCACGAATTCGATAGCCAATTCCTCATGCTTCTGATGAGAGTCGCGTTGCTGTTGGTTGAGGTTGGAACTTGGAAATAGGTCCAGGAGCACAATCAGCTCTCGGCTGTCCGCTTGTTGAAACTGCTTAACCATGAGTTCGTCCCGTCGAGCCGAAGATCGCCAGTGGATCCAACGCGGGCTATCGCCGGCGCGATAGGCGCGCAAGCCGAAAAAATCCCCTTCGTCAGATAGTGCACGAATTTGTCGCAGTCTCGCGTTCGCGGTCCGAATGCCCAACAGTTCAAGCCATGACGAAGTTAGTTTACCGATCGCCGGTTGGACGATAAATGTGTCGCCCCCATTATGTGGCATTATTCCCCGCAACAGCCCAAATGGGAATCGTGTTGTAAGTTCTGTTCCAAGAAATTGATACTTGCCGTGACGTTGCACTGTACACCGATATCTTTGGATACGAGTAGAGCTAGGGGCAATGGACGAGTAAAGCAATCCAATACCTTGCGAAATCTGGTCGGAAGCTACGTCTACGGAAACAAACTTTATGCGATCTTGAGCTAGAACCAACCAAGCCCCCAGCCATTTTTTCGGGTTCCTGATGACTAATTCGACTTCAAATTCTTTTCGAGAATGCATCGATCTAGGAAGTCGCCGATAGGTGGATAAACCAATCAGCGTTTTTGCGCAAACCCGCCATTGAATCAAAAGGGTGGCAAGTAGAGTTCCTGCCAAAATAATCAGCAGATTAACCTCTCGCATGATGGCTGCCAGTAAAACGAAGATGGCCATAAACAAAACCTGCATGCCTTCTCGAGTAAATCGAGTTGAAACAGGTGCGGTCGTGTTTTTTGAAGACATGATTGGACTCGCTTACGATGGCACTCGAACCGATTCCAAACATTTCTGGATGATCGCTTCGGCTGCAGAGCGTTCGCTACCGGCCGCGAATCCACGTGGCATCACTCGGTGGGCCAAAACGGGAGCGGCCATTTTCTTGACGTCATCTGGGACAACGAACGAACGACCTGCGAGTAAAGCAGAAGCTTGTGAAGCGCGATAAAAAGCTAGTGCGCCTCGAGTGCTTACGCCAATTTGTAATTCATGGCTCTTGCGCGTCTGCTCGACGATGTCTTGCAAATAGTCAAGGATCGAATCTTCGACCTGAACCGCTCGCGTGGTAACTTGAGCTTCGCGAATCTCGGCTAAAGTGACTACCGATTTCAACGAATCAACTGGCTCTCCAACGCGATGGGATCGGAGTACGTTGCGCTCCGCTTCGCGACCAGGGTAACCGACATCGATTCGCATGAGGAATCGATCCAATTGACTTTCCGGAAGAACATACGTCCCCTCAAATTCAAATGGGTTTTGCGTTGCGATAACAAGAAATGGATCTGGCATCGGGTGGGTTTTTCCGTCGACACTCGCTTGACGCTCACTCATCGCTTCAAGCATCGCACTTTGGGTTCGCGGTGGTGCTCGATTAATTTCATCCCCTAGTACCACGTTGGCAAAAATGGGCCCTGGGCTGAACTTGAACTCGCCATTGTGGTAGATACTGCTACCAATAATGTCGGTAGGGAGCAAATCAGGAGTGAATTGAATGCGTGTGAAAATGCCATCGATACTCTTTGCGAGCGCCTTGGCAACCAAAGTTTTTCCGACACCAGGGACATCTTCGAGGAGGATATGTTCGCCTGCTAATAAGGCGACGATTGTCTTGCGAACGACTTCTATTTTTCCAAGAACGACTGTTTCCATATTGGATTCCAGTCGTTTAAGAACGGTATGTATCGACGAGTTCATTCAGGTGCTTTTCTTAAGACTTCGAAATGGTTCGGCTAAGTCGACCGTAAACGCCAGCGATGACAAGAGCTAAAGCGATGAGTCCAAAGCCATACCAAACCGTGGCTGGCACCTCCCAAAACGTCTTGGAGGAGAACCAAGCGTTAGCGAACGCACAAAGGAAAATGAAGCCGAAATAGACCGTTGAAAAGATTGCGAGCAGGATCAATCCAATTCGCTCACGGCTTGCGATCGTTTTGGCAGACTCTTCGTCGACTCGATTTTCAGAGTGGTGCATGGCGTTTCTAAGGCGAAAAAATTAGTTAAATGAAAACCTGTTTTGCAGTTCGAGGGACGCCAATTGTAATCTTTTATCGAACGAGTGGTTGCGACTGCGACAGCTTACAGCAAATTTCCCATGATCGCGATCTACGCTATCGCTTCGAACGGTTAAACAATCGCTCGCCTCATGTCGCAACGGATTCAAGCCCTCGCATGGTTCCGGTAGATGTTGCGAATTGGTCGACTTCCATCCCCAATCGTTGTAGCATCGACACAAACAGATTTGGCAGTGGATAATTGTTCTGCGTATCGAAAGCGAGGTGCTTCCCATGCTTAAAGCCCCCTCCAGCGAATACGACCGGTAAGTTCGTAGTCACATGCGTGTTGGCGTTACCGAGATTACTACCGTACAAAATCATCGTTCTGTCCAACAGCGTTTCGTTCCCCTCCTTTGCGTTTTTCATATTCGTAAAGAGTTCGCCTAAAAGTCGCATGTGCCACTCATCGATGGCTTCTAGCTGCTTGATTTTTACTTCGTTCTTTCCGTGATGCGATAAGCTGTGGTAGCCTTCCGTAATATCTGTGCCTTGCACTTCGATGGTTGGCGAGTTGACACTGTCCAACATCAACGTAATGGCGCGAGTCGAATCGGTTTCCAACGCGAGCCTTGCCATGTCGTACAGGAGTCGAACCTTCTCCATATATTCCTTCGGATCGCTCGGATCTATTGGAGCAGGAAAATGGGTCTTTGGTTTAGGGACGTTCTCCCATTGCTCGGCAGCTTCAAGTCGCAGTTCTAGCTCGCGAACCGCTGTCAAATACTGATCGACGCGCTCGCGGTCCTTCGGCCCAAGTGTTCGTACTAAGTCTTTCGTCTGTCCCCCAACGGCATCCATAATACTCTTGCCGACTTCGAGTCTTTGAAGCTGGAGTTCGATATCTTTCTTCGAGCCTTGAAGGAACAACTGCTCGTAAACTTTCGAAGGTTTTTCTTCGCATGGGATCAATACACCGGCACCGGTCCATGACAAACTGCGTTGCCCCTTCTGCACGTTGACGCCCAATGTTAGCGAAGGAAATCGTGTGAGATGTCCAACACGCTCGGCAATATATTGATCGAGTGAAATGGTGTTGCGAAATCCGCCGCTTCCTGGATGCGGTGCCGCTGTCAGGAAGCAAATGTCCGCCGGATGCCCGCCATCCACGTCGGGATGCGATACGCCGCTGAAAACAGTGAAGTCGTCCCGATGTTTCTCCAGTAGCTGAAGATAAGGAGATAGTTCGTATTGACTCCCCGCCCCTTGGGGAAAAAACTTCTCAGGCAAGAGTCCGAGGTTGTTACAAATTCCGAGCATTCGTCGGGGTGGGTTAGTCACATCGAAATGGCCTCTACTTGATGCCGTTGCAATCGCTGGCATCATCGCGTCCAACAGCGGTAGCGATAGCGCAACACCGACCCCGCGTAGAAGCGTACGACGATGCAGCGATTTATTGGTTAGGTTTTTCATGGTTTGCGGCTCTTTCAGGACACACTTTAAATTCACTTACACAGAAACAACTCACTTGTCACAATCTCAGCGATCATCGATTTTACCCGATATTCGTCCTTCGCCAGTCGATCCAAAATTCTATCGATCTCGACACGATCGCTAAATCTCATCGGCGCACCCGTAGCATATATGGCTAATTGTTGAAGCAAATTTTTGGCGATTGCCCGTTCGTCTTCGATCAAGAGCTTTTTGAGCTCGTAGATACTCGCAAAGTTTTTACCGTTAGCGAGATTTCCTGACGCATCCACTGGCGGGCCGCGTCGAAACGTAAACGGTTGCCCATTTTTCCCAAATCCTTCGATCGGACTACCTTCATCATTTAGACTTCGATAATGCTCACGCCAACCGCCAGCGACGTCAAAATTTTCTAGAGCAAATCCAACCGGATCAATAATCGCATGGCACCTATTGCAAGTCGTATCAGACCGATGCAACTCAAGTTGATGACGAATGGTTGTGGCACCGCGGGTATCAGGTTCGATCGCTGGCACACTTTTGGGAGGTGGAGGACTTTTGATTCCAAGGATTCGTTCGTTGATCCATGCGCCACGTACGACGGGTGACGTAGTCGTGCCATTGGCTGTCACCTTCAATACACTCGCTTGTGTCAACATTCCGCCGCGCGAGGTACCGATTGGCAAATTCACGCGCCGCAGTGCACCCCCTTCTATCGCTGGGAGTTGGTAGTGCAGGGCAAGTCGCTCATTGATAAAAGCAAAATCCGAATCGATAATGTTTCGAGCGGGCAAATTTTTGTCGACCAGCTCTCGAAAGTACATCTGCGATTCGGTTAACGCCGAATCAACTAGCGAATCATCCAGATAGTAGTCCGGATAGAGTCGCTCGTCGGGAGACGTGTCGTTGATCTTTCGCAGATCTAACCAATAGGCCAAGAATGAATCAATAAACTGATTTGATCTCTCGTCGTCCAACAATCGGTTGATTTGGTTTTTAAGAATCGTTCTATCGCCGCTTGATTGTGGGTGCAGCTTGCCCTCGGAAGCGAGCGTTCGCAGTTCAGCATCGGGCAGGCTGTTCCAAAGAAACAGACTTAACCGGACTGCGATCGCTTGGTCGTCGAGCGGGCCGACAGGTTCTTCCAGGCAGAGAAACTCGGGCGAGCACAGGATGGCCGTGTAACCCGCTAGGAGAGCTTCGTGAAAAGGGAGCTTCGCTTCGATGGCTGCATTCACAACGCCGAGAAAGCGATCCACCTCCGTTGCCTCAACGTTTCGATGATAGGCTGCCTTCAAAAATGTGAAAAGCAGTTCCTTCGCCTCAAGCGTAGTATCGGTCGATTCGACCTTGGTTTGGTCCCCTTTTATTGGCATCCCTTTGCCAAAAAGTAATTGATGTCCCTGCGTCGGCCAATGATCAACGATGGGGCCCTCGACCTCCAGATAACTAAACGCAACGCCTGGCATCCCGTCTCTTTCAGCCAACGGGTTATGCCAGTTAGATGGACGGGAGCGAAACAAGCGAACCGCATCTGGTTGGATCGACTCGCCCTCAAGCAGATAAACATCTAGCTCTTGCACTGTCGGTTCAATTTGGAAATCAAACTCACCCAGCTTTCTTAGTTGGCGAGGCGTTGAGACAGAGTAGATCGCGACGGGTTCGGACCGACGTCCCCTCGAAATCTTCTCTCGGTCGGGACGCCACCATTTTTTCTCCTCACCGGCAGCCCAGAAAGTGTAGCCTTTAAATCGAAGTCGGTAACGACCGGACTCGGGTGCTTTGAAACTGCTAAAGCGAAGCTCGATAGGTTCGTAGCTGCTTGCAACAACTCCAAATGCCTCTCTTTCGCGTTTCGCGGGATCGCTGTCGCCGACGGTAAATGGTATATCTTTGTCATTCAGAACTTCTAAATCCGCGTCGTAATCGATTAGTGGAAAAGTTGCTCGTTCGGGGCTGCGATTGAATTCGGTGAAGCGGACCTTGCCACTGAAACTGCGTTGCTCGCGAGCGTAAAACCGCCGAATCGATTTCTCTGGGGGAGTCAGCGTTTTCGCGGAAACTTCTCTCAGAGCATAGTCAGCAGCTTGCATGTAACGAGCAAGATTCACATGCGACGTGTCAAGTGCCTCGCCGATCTTGTTGAATCGTTGTAATTCCCCATCCTCCGGAAGGACTGTCTTCAGTTGCAACCAAGGCGCGCTGAGCAATTGACGAACACTGTTCTCATATTCGTATCGATTCATACGTCGCCAAACAGACCGACCCGAAGTAGCCAGTTCCAGCCGATCAAGCTCCACCAAGTTGTCGAACAGAACTTTGTTTATAGGGCGAATTTCCTCATCCGACAGTTCGCTCTTGGGTGGCATTTCGCGGGCTATAACTCTGTCATGAACTTTGGTCCAAACGTCGAACGCGCTACCGGTCATGGACTGTTCCGAAAGAGACACCAAGTTCAATCCGCCCTCGGGAGAGTCGGCCGAATGGCAATCGACACAGTGTTGCCGAATGAATTTGATAACACTTGCTGGAGCCAGCTTAACGGAGTCTTGCGGATCAACGACAGGTTGCGCAGGCAACAAGCTCGCATTACTGCCAATGACGGCTAAGGCAATTATCTTGAAGCACCACAGATATGGGCGCATAAACAAAGCTCCGGGGAGGCGAGATGAGCTGGAGGCGGGCGGGATTCCTAGAATGGAACGGTATAGCATCATTTTGACACTTTAAGATACTCGAAAAGCCTTAATAATCCTGAATCATGCGAAGCTTGATTGAGGATTATTTGATGTTTTCACGAAAAAACCTGAACCCCTGGCTTTTTTGCGGCTGAAAGTAAAGGAGGGGGCACGTTGTTACAATGGCGAACACCGCGAGTCTGGATCGGTTCCAGACTCACCCCATCTAGGAAATGTCGAACAACTGAACCTGTTATGACAAACAGCCTATCTTGTTGCCCACTATTCGTGCTGCTTGTATTGATCTTCTGTACGGGTTGTCACGAATCACAGCGCGATCAAAGTGTTGGGAGTTCATCGCGGAGTCTCACATCGAATCCCGTTTCGAGGACGGATACACCTGCGGATTCTGATTCGACATCCCTCGATAGCAATGCTTGGTTTGAAACAATCACCTCGTCAACAGGTGTCGATTTTTCGTATCGGAACGGTAATGAAGCCCAGCGAATGACATTACTGGAAACACTTGGCGGTGGTGCCGGTGTGGTCGATTTCGACGGAGACGGCGACCAGGATTTGTTTTTCACAGGAGGCGGAACGGTCCCCCGATCGAACGATAAAGTCCTCGGGGTGCCGCCGTCATTGTGGGAAAACCTGGGGGACTTCAAGTTTCGCCGCGTGGATAGCCCCGCCGGTTTCCACGAGAGTCGCTTGTACACGCATGGTTGTGCCGTCGCGGATTACAATCGGGATGGATTTGCGGATATTGTCGTTTCCGGCTTTGGCGGAGTGCTGCTGTATTTGAATCTCGGCGATGGGACATTTTCCGAAGTGGCCGAAGCCTCTGGACTGAATGCTGACGGTTGGTGTACCGCCCTAGCCTGGAATGACTTTGATCTGGATGGACTGAACGACTTGCTAATCGTCCGTTACGTGGATTGGACGTTGGAAACGAATCAGATTTGCGAATCATCGCTCGAGCGCGCAAAGCAAGCCTGCGGCCCCATGACATATTCGTCCATGACCTCCCTGTTATTCAGAAATCTGGGAGATGGCGCGTTCCAGGATGTCACCGCGCTGGAAGGTCTTTCAAAGAAATCGAACGGACTGGGGGTGGTCGCAGCTGATTTCGATGGTGATGGCCGCTGCGAATTTTATCTGGCAAGCGACTTGACGGACAATCTCTACTATGTTCCGTCGGATCAAGGAGGCTTCGAGGAAAAGTCGCAATTGGCGGGCATTGCGACCAGCGATATTGGGAATCCTGAAGGCAGCATGGGAATTGCTGTGGGAGACTACGATGGTAACGGTTGGCCCGACTTGTTCGTGACCAATTTTGAAGGCGAGGATAATTCGCTGTATCGGAATCTGGGGGGAGGTATGTTCGTGCATGCCACCAGTCCGGCAGGACTGTTCGGATTGTCCCGGATGAAAGTCGGCTTCGGTACCATGCTGACAGACTTCGACGGAGACGGCTGGCCCGACATTATCGTCGCAAACGGACACGTTAATGCCCACGGCGGGAGGAGCGGATATCGCCAATTGCCGCAATTATTTCGCAATCGAGCAGGACATCGCTTCGAAGAGGTATCGACTCATGGTGGTCCTTATTTCTCCCTGGAGCACCACGGTCGCGGCGTCGTCGTAGCGGATCTGAACGACGACGGCGCACCTGATGTCGTCATGGTCCACCAAAACGATCCTGTAGATATTTTACGAAATCGTCGGCCCCCTTCACGCTATGTGAGGTTACGCATACGGGGGGGCAAGTCCAACGCGGAAGCCATTGGAGCTCGCGTGCAAGTAACCGACGGGGATCGTGTGATAACTCAATGGGTAACCAGCGGAGCCAGCTATTTTTCTCAGTCCGATTACCGGCTGCTTTTTGCGTTACAATTCCCTGCAGAATCCATTACCGTTTCGGTCCATTGGCCCACGGGTCAAACGGAACAGTTTACATCCTTGAGCGTGAATCGAACGCATGAACTCTTCGAAGGACAAGGGACCTCAGACACGGTTGATCGCTGAGCGTGAGCTGCCAGCGATTGGCCGCGCCCGGCGACCATTTGTACGTTGGCTTTGTCTGCTAACGGGCGGCATTGTCCTGCTGGCGGCCTATGGATATTGGTGGCTGAATTCCCAGGTTAACGGCAAAGCCGACCAA
>JAYVPE010000018.1:0-10809 GCA_043757575.1 Pirellula sp. | reverse complement strand
CCTCAATAACTTGCAATGCAAACGTTCCCCAGGCCACATGGTCGCCCACTTGGGCAAGGCGTCTCAATTGGCTTTGAAGGACTCCAGCAATCGTTGCGTCACGTGTCTCAGGAAGCTTGATACCGAGCGTCCGTTCCAACTGCTTGATCCGAGTTGCACCTGTGACCTCCCATTTTGCCTCACCCGTTTTGGCAAACAATGGGCGACCCATCGTATTGAATGCAGCGGATGGGCTGGCAAAAATCGCTTCAATGATGTCTTCGAAGAACAGGACACCGATCGTATCGCCTCGTTCGTTTACAACCACAACAACCTTTATGTCTTGCTCGAGCAACTGTTGAAGTACGCTTGCCAGATTCGCACACCATGGAACATAGTAAGCAGGCTTTGAGGGAGGAGTTATTCGCTGCTTAATCGCTTGCCGAAGTTGTTCGATGCTCGTGGTCGCCGTCACTTGACTATCGACCGGGGATAGGATTAAGACGATTTTCCGCTTGCTATCGTCAGCCCATTCGGTCCCCTGGTCGCTAATCCATTCTTCCATTTGCTCGCTGGAGGCAGGTAGTGATATGGATGCGAATTGGCTTTTAGGATGCATCCATTCTTGGGCCTGAATGTTGGAAAGTTGAAGAGTGTTTTGGAGGATACCTTTTTCCAAGTCAATCATTTTAGAGTTGGTTTCGCTCAGTTCGATGGCCCGTTCGAGATCGGCTGTTTCGAGAACCGACTCGGGAACCAAACCAGGCCAAATTAGGCGACGACAGATATCGGTGATCGTATGCATCGCCTTGCCCAGTGGCAGAACCGAACGCATGATTCCGAGCATCGGCAAAGAAATGAATCGACTAATTTTAAGGGGAGCAAGCACACCCACGCTTTTAGGCAAAAGTTCACCAAACAGAATGACACTGGCAACAGTCGTAAAGGCAAACAATACGGACCAACCCGGGCCAATGTTGGGTCCAGTCAACGCTGACGACAGGACATTGGCAAATGCAAAGAATGTAATATTGATCGCAAGATTGCAAAGAAGAATACAGGTCAACAGGTGGGATGCGTTGCTAAGCAGTCGCAGGATGGCTCGGTCCGAGCTCCGCGTTGAATCGAGTTTGAGCCGTTGGGCCGACGTCAGCGAGAACAACGCAGCTTCGCTAGCAGAGAAGAGTGCCGAAAGAATGAGCATCCCAATCAAGGCAGCCGAGACCAATATCCACGCGACCGAGTTCAATTCGTTGATATGTTGTTCTAACGGCAACTTCGAATTCCTATTTTCGGCTTCGGCCAGAGGTTACTCGTCGTCGGCAGTTCTGGATCTCCCAAAGGCAAAATCAAATTCGCTCAACGCAGGGATCATCATAGCCGCAGTTGCGAATGCGTACGATAATGAGACCACACTGAAAACCGCCAACTCTTGATCGCGAAGGATAAAACTTGTGATTGCAAAGAACGTCAAGAACGGAAGCAGGAAAGCGCTAATCGTAATCGCAGGCGATGGATTTCGGCTGCCGAGTGCAACATAAAGCCCGATTCCACCACCCAAAATAATGAACAAAAAGGGAGCCAACTGCCTCCCAAAGGAACCTCGGAACATCAGCATGATCAGCATGCAGGTTGCAACGCCCAAAAACAGGAAGAACACGGTCCCTAGACTTGTCCCGATCGCGGCTCGGCTCTGAGCGTAAATCATTCCGCAATGGATGCCTAACATGGTCACAAATAAATCCATGACGATCAAGGTGATCCAAGTGAAAACAAGGTTCTCGGTCGTCAGTGCCGACTGCGCCCATAAATAAACGCAGAGAATCAACGGGGCCACGACCATTTCCTTGGTCACATACAATACGCCGCAAATCTTTCCAAACAAAAACTCACCGGGCGTGATCTCGGTTACTAACAACAGGTCCAACGCTCCTCCGTCCCGCTCATTGGTAATGGAATTTACTGCCAAAGCATTGATGATAATAAGTGACAAAACAATAAAGGGCGCAAGGAGCGATACCGTCGTTGGAATCAACTCGTCCTGATACGTCGTTTCCTGAATGGCCAATCCATTCAAACCAAATTGTCGAAGCCCGAAGGCAACCATCAAGCCAAAGGCAAGGTAAGCAAGCCGAATCAAAAGAACCTTGCGTCCGTAGGCCCAAGTCCTAATCTCCCGCCATAGCACTGGGTTATTCCAGACACGACGAGCTGCTCGACTCTTCCAACTCTTGACTTGCAGTCGGGGATTTTCTGCTTTTTGCAAACCAGAATCGATTGCACCGGGAACTGCCGATTTCGGCGCCTCGACCTCTCGTTCCTCTTCCTCGGGATTTCCACCTCGTCGGTCGCGAGATGGGTTCCAAATTCGAAGCATCCAAATCGAACGCAAAGTGAGTGCCAATGCAATTCCAAGTAGAATCATGCCGGAGAACATGGCGTTTCCACCGGGAAATGCGAATGGCAATATCGATTCGGATGCAATGGGTTGTGTTACATCCAATATGGCCCTAAGCGGACTAAGTAGTGTGGCAATGCCTGGTCGTATGAATCCAACCTTGCCACTTGCAATCACCTCGCAAATAGCTAGCCACAATGCGATGATCAACATAGTCACCGTGATCGACTGGAAGGTCTTTTCTCGCCAAAATGCAACGGTCGCGCCAAGGGCAGCGCTAGCAGTCAACGCACAGCCAGTCACCCAAGCGCACTCGAGAACTTGTTCCAATGAAACACCACCAAGCAAAGTCACAGTAAAAACAATTGGGAGCGACGCGAGAAACGCGTTCAGGGTTGCTAATAACCCAGCTCCTAACTTGCCCAAAACCACCTCAGTATTCGATAAAGAAGTCATTAAAAGGAGTATCAGCGTTTGTTTATCCTTTTCATGGCTAACTGCACTGATGCCAGCAAGTGCCGCCATGAAAAGCAAAACAATCAGTTGGAAGGGTGCAATCAGTTGAAAAATAAGAACGCCAAAACGAGCCAAGTCACCTGGGTTTTGAACTGGCTGAATCCCGGCCAAAAGCAGCCAAGTCGTACAAATGATTGCGAAGAGCATCATCGCAAACACGACTCGACTAACAAAATGCCTGCCACGGCGAGGTAATATGGCTATTTCACGTTGGAAGATGGGACCGAACATTCATGCGAGTTTAATGTGAATTTCAATACCTGACCATTAGCCTTCGGTTACTTAAGGAAAAATTGCAAAATTGCTTGAGAAATTCGACAGCCATTCCGGATTTGATGGAGGCAACCGTGACTGTGTGACGAGAAGCAATGTAGTTTTAAAAATTTTGCCGTCGTCGCTCACAAGTGCAATAGCGGCGACAAATCGCAAAGGATAAAAGATGAGCTTTCTGCGACATTGGAAACTTCTTCGTTCACCATTCACCATCGGCGCAAATGGACGAGGAATGTTCACTGGCGGAACGATCGAAGAAGCGATGGCTCGAAGCGAGTTTCTGGTTGAACAAGGAAAGCGATTAGGGCTGGTGATTGGGCCTTCCGGGGTGGGCAAAACCACCTTTTTAAAACACTTTTGCAGAACAAGAAATTCGCGATCATCCCGTGAAAACGTTGCGATAGTTGATCTCCGTTGTGCCGATGGAGACATGTTAGCCAACCGAATTTTAAGTGCTCTTGACCCTTGCCAGGATTCGCGGTTGTCCACTCAGAATTGCTGGTCAAAAATCAACGACCATTTTTTTGCAGAATCTGCAATGGGACATCGAACCGTGCTGTTATTAGATAACGTTCATGACGTTAAGGACGACGTTTACCAAGCTATTTCACAACTTTGGAGTGCGCAAATCCGTTGGTGCATGCTTCTTAGCGTCGACGACGATTCGATCGTAAACTTGCCAAGGTGGATCCTCGATCAATGTGAGCTTAAAATTGAATTGCCAAGCTGGGATCTAGGTCAAACGGCGGATTTTTTTGATTTTGCTCTACATCAAGCCGGTGGAAATGGCGACATTTTCAACTGCCAAGCAATGACGCGAATTCAAGAACTAAGTAATGGTATTCCAAGAAAAATCGTCCAAATCTCGGAATTGGCATTGGTTGCAGGTGCAGTTCGCCAGTCAGAAAAAGTGACTTCAGAACTGGTCGATCAGGTTTGCGACGAATTTACACTGTCCGTGGGTGGGAAATTCCCACTAATCTGGGAAGATCAGAGATTGAATGCTGGGTAATTCGAACAAGAATTGAATAGGGCGCAGTCGGACCCAAGTGAACTTTCCTAATTTGCGGGTTGTCGATATTGTCTTGGCACAAATCCTCGTGCGCGTAAGAGCGCTCGAGACAACGAAGAAGGCGGCTGCCAACTATGACTACAAAAACAACTCAGATATTTACGATCGAACAAGCAAGAGCAATGCTTCCGCTCCTTCGTCTAATTGTGACTGACATCTCGTTGTCGCATCGGGAACTGACGGAACGAAAGTCAAATCTCCGTCGCATGTTGCGACGGCACGAAGGCAAGGCACGCTTTCAGATTTACGATGCGGAAATCACGGAGATCCAGGAAGATCTCAAGAACGAAACTGCCCATCTTGAAGATTACGTGAGTGAGCTCGAACAACTCGGCGTCGTGCTTCGATCGGCACATGACGGTATTGTGGACTTTCCTGCCGTCATCGACGAAATGCCAGCTTTTTACACATGGCAAATGGAACAACAAGACATCGTCGACTTTCACCGCTCCGATGAATCGACAGCAGATCGCAAGCGTATCTACGAGTAGGTAGGTCCCTTTTTATTTAACCGCAGAGGTCGCGGAGGGACGCAGAGTCAGATCGTCATTGAACAAATCTCTGCGGAACCCTGCGTTCTCAGCGGTTAGTTATCCTTGGTAATTGTTTCGGCCTGAATGCTGAATCAATTGCGAGAACGATTCGGTCCAGCCAAGAATGGAATTAAGTTGCTTGAAAACGATGAGCCCACCGTTGGATGAAATGTTTTCGTCAACTTGCTCGATTTGGACCGTTCGACCTTGCCAAAATCCGAATGACAATTGGCTCGCAGACTCAGCGATAGCTGCGGGTGGCGGAAATCGCGGCGAAAGTGGAATCGGGATTCTGGCAAATGGCGCCTCGCCGCTCGCAATCTGAGTGCCATTTGGCTATCTGCCGCGACTCAAACGCTGCCGCGACTCAAACGCAGCGCGCTCTTTTGCTCAGGATCGGATTTGCCTAAGGTCACTTGTTTTAGTACGTCTCGAAACGAATTAGAAATGCTGCCCGGATGGTTCGCTTCACATCGGCCAACGAGCCGCTGGACCTCATCCGCATCGGTAATCTCGCCAAGGGTCTGTGTTTGTCCTGGCTGGTGGCTGATCAAGAGTAATTTGCTGCCGAAGCGCACGACATACATCTGCTGCCGCGGTGCCATTGGAGTTCGCCCCATCACTTGAACGACATCGCTAGGTAGTTTCAAAAAGGAATTTGGCTGAGATTTTTTCATCAACCAGGCAACCAATAAAAAGAAACTTAGCACCATAGCCAAGGAAAGGAACATCGACAGCGCAGCTCCCCAGGAACTTTTGGGTTTTTCGAGGCCGAGTGCGTTGTCCTTGGAAGATGGCTTCAGTTCGAGTGGCGCTCGCGATTTGGATTTGCCGGGAACTGGAAGCGTCGTTGGGGGCGACTCTGTTTTCCAACTTGCTGGCTGTACGTCGGTCCGAATTGCTCCATCGATTGTAGGAACAGAGTTACCTGGAAAAGCGTTCGCGTTGGGCAGAGGGGCGAACACACGCTGCCCATTGGACTGAATGCCCTGTGGTGCAACGGTTTGGTTTTGGGGTACGGTTTGGTTTTGAGGTACGGGCTGTTGAATACTCACGCCGGACTGACGAACCAGCGACGGATCATTCGGTGATGATTGAGTCTGTGGCCATGACGATTGCGCATTCGCAAAGCCAATGAACTGAATCGGCGGTAGAATCAAAAATAATACGCCAATGCAAAATCGGCAAAAAGCGTTCCGAGGGGAAATGCAATCGATCATGCGTTCTGCCTACTGTATTGAGTCGCTGCCCACGAGTTCAGCCACTCGAACGCAGAAGTTATCATTTAGCACCAGTACTTCACCGCGTGCTACAAGTCGCCCATTGACGTAGACATCGACTGGATCACCAGCCAATTTATCCAAAGTGACAACCGAGCCTTTGCGAAGTTGCAAGATTTCATCGAGATGCATCCGGGTTCGACCCAGTTCGATCTTTAGATCCAGCGTAACGTCGCGAAGCAAGTCCATCGAGACTTTTTCAGGTGGACCATCGCCGCCAATCAGTTCTTCGAGTCGGTATTGCTGCATCTTGGGTGTACGCAGGGAATCTTCCACTTCGCGAAGTGCCGATTCCGCTTGATTCAATAGCGATTCGGTATCCGATTGCCCTCGACCGGAATTTGCTTCTGTTGCGGCAGCGTTAGAGGCGGTGCTGGATTCCGACATGCAATCGTCCGTGTTTTTAAGTCAAATTAGTCTTCCAAAACTTGGTAATCGGAGAACCCCACGCTGAGGAGGACCGCTTCACCAAGTAACTCCGTACTTGTCGCTAAAACGCGGCGTTGAATCAAGCCCAATTGGTTTTCCTGTAGTTCCTGCAGCGATGCATTCCTTATTTCGAGCAGCATTCGGTGTCGGAAGCGTTTTTCTCTCTCCAAAAACAATGCATGCAAACGCGGTTCGTCGGCGCTTTTCAAAGTACCGAAAAGTTTGAATTCAACACGATAATTGTGATCAGCCCCTGGCGGAACAAAGAAGAGACTGTACGTACCCAGATCAAATTCGGCAATGGAATCCCTTTCCTCTTTCCCGTGTTCTTTTTCCTTTCTGGCGTCTATTTCTTGTGCGACAGCCACGAGGCGAGATTCTGCGAGTGCCGCGACTTCTTCGCCCGAGGGTACCATTAAGAAAAACACTATTGTTTCTGCGATGACTACTCCACTCACAAATACTCCGATCAACAATTTGCTTTTGAGTCCACCGCCTGAGGGCGATGCGGCGGGTGCGTGCGCAGTATCCTTTGCATTCTTGGCAGGGGCTTCTGTTTTTGGTTTTTTAGGTGCGGACATGATTCAAAAATAGGTGGAATTGTGAGTCGTCGGATCAATCTCCTATAAGAATCTAGGACGCAAAGTGGGGTTTTCCTGGAAAGTTCCTATTCTTGCTATGAATCTAAGTGGCGATCGTGCCGACTGTGCGGATGGTAACTACTCTGCTTGCTCAAACTGTTTTGAAACAGTGACAAGAATGTTTTTGAACATGGGAGTTCGCGACTGAGGGTCTACCGTTCTCGGAACCAGTACGTTGGATTCGGGAAAGTACATCACAGCATTACCGTTCCGGATCGCTTCGAACTCACGAGCCAAGATGTTATGCATTCGGCCTGTATCGCTTCCGACTGTAACTAGCTGGTCGTTCACCAGCCCCAACCGTTCCATGTCCTTTGGGTTGATCAAGATGACATCGCGACGATCTTGATTTCGATACAAATCGTAGTCTTCATAGACAACGGTGTTGAATTGACCTTCGCTGCGAACCGTCATCATTCGAAGTTGGTTTTTGCCAAGATGGGTCAAATCCGGGAGTCGATGCGTGAATAAGTTTGCTCTCCCGTCTCTTGAATTGAACCTGGGTGAGTGGTAGGTTCGACCGCCAACCTGGAACTCCTTCCCTGTTTTTGCGATCGTATCGATTTCTTCGTAACCTGGAACAACTTTGGATATCCAATGACGAATCGTATTGGACTGCTGCATCTGTTCCCAATCAACCGGAGTCGACCTGCCAAGTACACGACGTCCAATCTCGGCAATGATACTCACCTCGCTGCGCGGACCTGGAAGCCGTCTCGGACCGCCATCGCTGAGTCTCACGTAGTTGAACATCGATTCTTGAGTGGTTGGTTCCGGCTCTTCGTCACGTGCCAAAACTGGCAATACAATCGTGGTCTTTGCAAGTCCCCGACCGTGGCCTGTATTCATGGTCGTATTGAGCATAACGAGCAAGTCGAGTGAAGCAAGCGCTTCGTCTGCAAATTGAGCGTCTGGATTCGATCCGTACAGATTTCCGCCGAGGCAAAGCCCGAACTTCAACTCACCTTTTTTAGCTGCTTCCATGCAGTCCAAAGTATCGCGTCCCTTGGTCGTTGGCAGCTTCACACCGAATTTGGTGGTAAGATTTTCGAAAAGTTCGTCCTTGAGTTTCGGTGTTACACCAACGGAGCCAATGCCCTGCACGTTGGAGTGACCGCGGATTGGCATTACACCTGCGCCTTTACGTCCAATCATACCGCGCAGCAGCGCGAGATTCGTGATGGCTTGAACATTTTCCACTCCGTGGGAGTGATGTGTGATTCCCATCGTCCATGAAAACACGGTGCCTTGGCTGTTGGCGTAAACCTCCGCGATCTCCCGAATCGTTGGTTCGTCAATGCCGCATTTTTTGCAAATCTCGCTCCAGCTTGTATTTGCTAAGCCCGCCAAATGCGATTCGACGCCGTTGCAGTGTTGGTGCAAGTAGTCAATATCATGCTTACCTATTTCCACAATTGCTTTTGAAATCCCGGTGAGCAATGCGAGATCGCCACCGATGTGGGGTTGAACGTAATGGCTAGCGATTTTGGTGCCAAAGAATAAACTCATCGGGTCGCTTGGTACCTTAAACTTGACGAGCCCAAGCTCACGCATCGGATTGATGACAACGATCCGGCCACCGCGGCGTCTCAGATGCATCAACGTTGTCATAAGACGGGGGTGATTACTGGACGGGTTGCCTCCGATGATAAAAATCGTGTCACAATCATCGAGGTCTTCCAGTACAACAGTTGCAGTTCCTGTCCCAAGTGCGGTTTGCAGTCCAACGCCGCTAGCCTGGTGACAATAGTAGCTGCAATTGTTAACGTTGTTTGTGCCATAAAGTCGTGCTAGTAACTGCAGTAAAAATCCTGCTTCGTTGCTGCTCCGGCCGCTGAAGTACCAAAATGATTCGTCGGGTGAGAGTTGCTTTAACTTCGTTGCGATGCGATCAAAGGCGTCCTTCCACGTGATTGGACGGTAATGTTCCTGTCCCTGTTCGTAAACGATTGGCTGAATCAGTCGACCACTTGTCTCCAACTGCCGAGGAGACCAATTGCGGATTTGGCCAATTGGGTGCCTTGCCCAGAAATCAGCAGTGATTGCAGGCTGCATATCTGCGGCCATGGCTTGGATTGACTTTTTGCAAACTTCGGGAAAGGCCCCTTTTTCGTTTACCATGCCTCCGTGCTGGCCGCCCATGCCAAGCGCACAAGTCTTGCAAGCGTTTCGCGATCTCAGTGCTCGATACAGCTTCCATAAACCACCGGATTCGATCCCCTTTCTAAAAGTGTATCGGATTGCCTGCCAACCGCCGCCCGCTGATAGCTTTCTCATACTCGAATTGTCGCCGACATATTGTTAAAGGGTCCTGTCTGCAATGAAGACAACAGGATAACCACCTAACCTCTTACTGAGAAGTTCTCAAACTCATGACTCGGTTCAGACTCGTATCGTTCCATCTGCTTGATTCTGCCGGCCATCGAGGTATTTACCCTATCGCGGTAGCCGATTGGCACTTATTTTACTTGATCGCGATCAAGTAACCAAGAATGGCGCCAACCAACAAGGCTGGCGGCAGTAGAATTGCAACTGTAAGACCAATCACCATGCCTTTGCTGGCTTGGCTCTTGTTTCTTGTTGTGTCGTTTTGAATCAATGACAGCAGATCTGAGCCGTCGCTTATCAACCCGCGTGAGTCAGAGAACAGTTGACTTTCCGAAAAATTGCGTTGCGATGCATTTGAGTCATTGGAATGAATGGAAGCGTCCTGAGCTAACTCCTCTTGGCTGGTGGCTGACTCTGAGTCCAAAGTCGGCGGTGGTGGCGAAGACCATGGTCCACGGGACATTCTAGGCTGCGTTATTTGAGACGAATCCATCGCCCAGGGCTCAAGTCTCGCAGCAACCTCGGCGCATGTTTGAATTCGCTTTGTGGGATTTTTGTCCATCATCTCGGCAATGATATCAACGAATTCTTCACTGATGTTCTCTGTAAATCGGCGAGGATGAAAGGGAGTCTCTTCTAAATGACGACGCACTTTGTGAGCGGTGTCTCCACCCGGAAAGGGAACTTTCCCGCATACCGTGTAGTATAGCGTGCATCCAAGCGAGTAAACATCGCTAACCGGCCCGACAGCAAGTGGCGTACGAATCTGTTCCGGCGAAAGATAGTCAGCCGTTCCGACGATTTTCCCCGCTCGCGGATCATCGATTAGGTTGGCTGTGAACGCAGCAAGACCGACATCGGAAACTTTCGCGATACCGTCTGGCGTTACGAGGATGTTTCCTGGCTTGACGTCGCGATGCACCATCCCCTTTTGATGTGCATACTCGAGTCCGAAAGCCGCTTGCATGATGATACTGGCAGCCTGTTCTTGAGGAAGTGGCCCCTTTGCTTTGATCAAACGTCGCAGGTCCATTCCAGGCACATATTCAGTGACTAAGTAATGGGTTGTTCCATCTTGACCGGCATCGTACGCACGTACTAAATAGGAGCAATCCAGCTTTGCTTGCAGTCGAATCTCGCGAGCAAAGCCGTCCAAAGTCTGCGGTGTCACTCGGCCAAACGGCAGCGTCTTGACTGCACACTCGCGACCCATCACCTTATGGATTGCTTTAAACACATGCCCCATGCCACCTTGGCCAATGAAGTCCGTAATGATATAGGGCCCCAATGTCAGCTTGACCCGTCCATTGCTGAGTTGCTCGGCCTGGTATTCGGTCAACGCTCCTTGCTCGATCAATAT
>JAYVPE010000017.1:0-2918 GCA_043757575.1 Pirellula sp. | reverse complement strand
CCAGACAAATCGCTACTAAAAATGTTTGGTAAGTGCTCCCGATCGATGCTTGGGCGGTTCGAGCAAATCCGCCATCCCGCTGCCTAAGCGAAGTAAGTAGGCTCGTAACTCGGCTCTGCCAATTAACTCCAACACCATCAAGAGGGTTTTTTTCAGTAGATGCCTCGATCAACGCAGCACCGTAAACTAGCGAAAGCAAATCGATGACCGACTCTTGCTTTTCCGTTCGAGACAACAGAAAGCGACCTGCCGCGTTAGCCACTTCACCGGTGAGCAATCCCAAAATCGCTAGCGATCGAAGGGCGAATCCAGAGTAATAAAGATCACTCTCCCCCTCCCGCCCCGACCAGCCACCATCGCTGCGTTGCAGCGACAATACGAACCCGGCGTGTGGGTCCCGTATGGAATCCGGCAGCATGGCAGCTCCCGCTGTGAGCTGTAGCGTCAATCGCTGAAGATAACCCAATTCCATCATGATCTAAGTGCGAAACGGCAAGCGACAAGATATTAAAAACGAGATCGAGTATACAACTGGGTTGTAACAAAACGTTCGCAACGTTGCAATTGGTTTGTGACGAGCCATACTAGAGGCTCGAAAGGCTTAGCCAACAAGGCCATAAGGCTCAGCTAACAAGGCCATTCAGATGCCGTTGAAACTGGACCGAATCCCGGGCAGAAAGATCTCGGCCGCTTGCCGACTCTTTTACTCTCACTTGAATGAATCTGGATCGCTGTACAATGCTTCCACGAATAGCAACTTGTCTTGGATTTATGCTGTGTATCATCGGAAAGGAATTCTTGGGTGGAACCGTGATGGCCGTTGCAGAAAATGATGAAAAAGATCCTTCAGTCGTTCAATATCGACTCTCTTTTCGACAAGCCGATACGCATCGAGTGGATATAGAAGTCTCGGTGCCAACGGACGGAAAATCCGAAATTGAATTCATGATGCCGGTTTGGACGCCAGGCAGTTATCTCGTTAGGGAATACGCTAGACAAGTCGAACAGCTTACTGCGGTGAACGGAAAAACCAATTCGACGCTCGGTATCAGGAAGAAGGACAAAAATCACTGGCTAGTAGACTGTGCAGGTGTCGACGAGGTGACGTTGCGTTACTCGCTCTATTGTCGCGAAATGAGCGTCCGCACCAATTGGGTTGAGCGAGACTTTGCCTTTTTGACAGGTGCTGCAACTTTTATTACGCGGGCTGACATGCTCGATCATCCACACGTTGTGCGCATTGATGCATTGCCGAATTGGCCCAAGGCTGCGTCCAGTCTGCCAGCAGATGATGCTCGCGATCCGTGGACGCGCAGGGCCGCGAATTTTGATGAATTGGTAGACAGCCCGATCTTGTTGGGCGCAATTGATATTCAGACGTTTGAAGTGGGCGGAGCCAAACATCATTTGGCAACATTGGGAGGTGAGTCCTTTTGGGATACGCTTTCAGCGGCCAAGGATGTGGCGAAGATTGTTCAGACCGAACAAGCTTTTTGGCGAGACACGCCCTACAAAGAATATTGGTTCTTGAATTTGGCGACTGAGACTAGCGGCGGACTCGAGCATGACAACAGTTGCGTTTTGATGACAGGCCGATGGTCTCAACGACAACGGACAAAGTACGCTGACTGGCTCGGATTGGTTTCGCATGAGTTCTTTCATACATGGAACGTACGACGACTTCGTCCGAAAGAGCTAAAGCGTTACGACTATAACAACGAACAGTACTTTCATGAGCTTTGGATCGCCGAGGGCATCACCAGTTACTATGACGACTTGTTTGTCGTTAGAAGTGGACTTAGCAAACCCAAGGACTACCTGGAGAAACTGGGCAAGAACATCGCCGCCGTCCAGAACGCACCGGGCCGACTGACTCAATCCCTGACGGATAGCAGTTTCGACGCTTGGATCAAATACTATCGTCCTGACGAAAACGCAAACAACAGCCGAATCAGTTATTATCTAAAAGGAGCCTTGATCGGCGCGTTGCTCGATGTGGAGATACGTTCGAAGACCGACGGCACCAAGTCATTGGATGACGTGATGCGTATGTTGTGGAAATCGCATCAGGAGACGGGTTATACCAATGAAGACTTTAGCAAGATCGTCGCGGACGTCACTGGTGAGTCGTACCGGGATTGGCTTCAAAAGAGTTTGGAGACCACGCAAGAAATGGACTTTGCGAAGATGCTAGAGTGGTACGGATTGGAGTGGAAAAAGCGAGAGCCAGACAAAGATGCACGGACCGATAGTCCCGTCTTTGGCAATGTTTTTGTTGGAATGGATTTGCTTGCTCAACAGGGCAAAGCGATGGTAGACAAAGTCACTCGCTATTCGCCAGCCAGCCAAGCGGGTTTCAACGCGGGTGATGAGTTCGTCAGTTTTGATGGCTATCGTGTAACTGCGGAAACTTGGTCGGAGCGTCTTGGTTCGTATCGACCGGACGACATTTGCAAGTGTTGGGTTGCACGACGGGGCAAGATGGTAGAGCTATCGATCAAGTTAGCAAGTGAGCCGGAAACCAGTTGGAAAATAGCACGCATAGCGAAGCCCTCAGACGAACAAGAACGGCGTTGGCGAAGTTGGCTGAATTTGCCGGAGCCCGAAAAAGCTGTCGACCCTGAATAGGTGGGAGCGACGCAAAGGGGTCAGGCCTCTTTGTTTAGTTTTGGGGCTGAGAATCGATTCGGCTGGCGTCCACGTGGACGCATTGTAGATTCAAGGTTTAGTCTTCTGGCGATCGATTCCACCCAACCCTCTTCGCCAAGCGGTCTTCCACGCTGAGCCGACAATCGAACTGCTGCCAGCTCCTTGTCAGTTAGCGGTTCGTTCACGCGATTTACCCAGTTGGGCAAGCGTGGCGAAGGCCATTTCGAAAGAAGCCTCGGCAATGGCTCATTAGCCTGAAGCCACCGCCA
>JAYVPE010000016.1:0-10833 GCA_043757575.1 Pirellula sp. | reverse complement strand
TCTTTCAACCATGCTCCGATATCGCATACCCCGGGTGGTACTTCGTTGACCTCAGCCGTGAGTTTTTCGAGTTGTTTCCGGCACCAGCCGCAGCCGGTGCCCGCCCCGCCACATTCGTTGAGCATGCTCGGAGTCTTTATGCGATGAATACGGATGTAGTTAATCACCTTGCGCCACGAAATGTGGAAACACAAACAGAGTTCGTCGTCGGGTTCCATAGAACTATTAATCCTGACGGTACTTGTCGAGTTTGCGATAAAGCGTTCGGGCACCGATATCAAGGATCTTTGCCGCTTCCTCGCGGTTGCCTGCCGTCATCTTGAGCGTCTCCTCGATAGCCCAGCGTTCGATATGGTCCATCGTCTTGCCGATCAGTTCTCCAGGCAGATGAAGTCCAGAGCCTGATTCCGCGATCCCCATTTCACTCATGGCACCCGCCAGGACTTCGCTCGAAACATCCATGCCTGGCTCGATGAGCTCGGGCGGTAGGTCATCTAGATCCAATCGTCCGTCCGTATCGAGCACAACCATGGTTTCGACGAAATTTCGCAACTGCCGAATATTACCGGGCCAATCGTACGAATAAAACTTGCGAGTTACCGCTGGAGAAAAATTGCATGGGCCGTGACTGTGACGCTTGATAAACGTCTTTCGGAAATGATCCATCAATGGAATGATGTCATCGCGGCGCTCACGCAAAGCGGGCAAGTGCACAGTTACGACCTTCAACCGATAGTAGAGATCGTTTCGAAACTCGCCTGCCTCAATCATGTTCTCAAGAGGGCGGTTGGTTGCCGAGATCAATCGCACGTTCACCTTGATGGGCTTATTGTCACCGACGCGCGTGATTTGATGTTCTTCCAGCACTCGCAGCAGTTTGATTTGCGTGCTCATCGGCATATCGCCAACTTCGTCTAGAAACAACGTACCGCCATCTGCGTATTGAAAAGCGCCTTCGCGATCGGTTACCGCATCCGTATAGGCACCGCGGACGTGGCCGAACATTTCGCTCTCGACCAAATTTTCAGAGACAGCTCGTACGTTGAGGGCAACTAAGCGTTTGTTTTTTCGAGGGCTGTTTTGGTGGATGGCACGAGCGATTAGCTCTTTTCCGGTCCCGCTTTCGCCGGTGATGAGGACGGTTGCATCGGTGGGTGCGATGCGTTTGAGTCGATCGATTAGCGATTGCACTTGTGGGCCAGCGTATACGATCCCTTCGAAGCCAAACCGCTCGTCGAGCCGGCGACGCAACTCGATATTGGTTTGCTTGAGTTGTACGGACTCTACGGCCTTAGCTGCAATAGCACGAAGTCGATTGGGTGTGATAGGCTTTTCAAGGAAATTGAAGGCCCCAAGCTGCATGGCTTCGACTGCTTTGGTCACGGTTGCGTGGCCAGTCACCATCACGACTTGGCAGTCTGGCATCAATTGCCGTGCAAGGGCCAGAACTTGCATCCCGTCAAATTCATTCATCATCAAGTCCGTGATAACCACGTCATAAGTGTATTGCTCGAGCATCCGTTTGCCTTCGGGACCGCTGGTCGCCACGGTGCATCGGTAGCCAGTTCGCTCCAAGCTTTCGGTCATTGCCCGTGCGTGAGCCGGATCGTTATCGACAATAAGGAGCGAGAATAATTTCGGGTCGAATTCCGAGGGAGTACTCGAATCGGACACGATGGGATTCAAAACAGTGGATTCGTCAGGTTGCATGTGGACAGAGATTTGCGGGGTTAAGTGTGGTTTTACTGCAAAGACTCAGAAAAAGGGTTCAAGCTATTGCAGGTGTTTGGAAAATGGGTACCGTGTTGGACCGACCGTAAACAGTTGGATTCTCGGTAAATGCTCAGATTTGAAAAGGACTAATGGATGTCGGAAAACACGGTGTGCCGTGGAGTTCGCGGTGCTACGACCGTCGAAGCTAACACGCGTGAAGCGATTCTCAAGGCCACTCGTCAGCTTTTGGCATTAATAATTCGTCGCAACGGTATTGATTCTACCGACGTGGCCAGCGCTGTCTTTACCGTAACCCGAGACTTGGACGCGGAATTTCCTGCCTTGGCGGCTCGGCAGTTCGGTTGGCTGGATGTGCCATTGTTGTGCGGTTACGAGGTAGAAGTGCGAGGATCTCTCAGTTCGTGCGTCCGAATTCTGATCCTTTGGAATACGAGCAAATCGCAAAAGGAAATCCATCACGTCTACATCCACGATGCCGTTGCACTCCGTCCGGATTTGAGCAACCTGCCCCCTGTAGACTGGAAAGAGCTCGAAAAGTGGATCAGCGAACAGGTGGTCTCACGCGACTCAAACAAACCTGCTGAATAATGCATTTGATCTGGACTCCAAACGCTTCTGCTAGTGCCTTGCATGCGGCCCAGTCCATCTGCGCCTATGGTGACAAACTCGCGGACGCCCGTATTGCCGAATCGATGGGCAAGTACGCTCTGGGTTTGGGCCAATGGATCGAAACGACGGCACCGTTTGACACCGCTCGATTTTGGTCACTTTTGGTTGGCTATTCCGCCATAATTGATTCCAATACCGAGTTGGCGCAAGCGGTCGTTCGAAAAGCAGCTATTCGCGTTGCTGACAAGACTGCAATTTCGCAATTGGCAGGTTTTGTCTCTGATATCGAAGCCGCTTACAATCAACTTTTCCCCAAATTTCATGAGCAGCTTCCTTTGAGAGCCAGACCGCTCCAAGAGCACTGGTTGGGATTTGGTCCAGGGTTGTTAGCCCATCTCGGTCGGCTGACCCAGAAGGATCTTCTGGTTTCGGAGGCACGCGTGGTGCTGTTGCAGCCGATCTTGGGAGGTGCAGGATTTGCCCACCTCGACCAAAATCTAGTTCGTATCGAAGCGGTGTTGACCAATCCGCTGGTCGAATTGCCGGAGGTAGTGCGTTTAGCTTGGCTCTTGTCGCAGCTTCATTTGGACATGCCTTTCCATAGTGAAACGATAGGTGCCAACTTGCTCGCACGACTTGCACCGTTAGCAATGTTGCCGCCGATTCTAGCTGCAGCAGAAGTGATGGAACTAAGCAAATGCGACGAGTCGGTTGCTGAGCTTGCGATCGAACAATGGCATATTCCTGTCCCGAGAGACAAGGGAATTCATACGGAGATCGTCCCGGTCATGATGGATTGGTGGGAAACCTATCTTCAAACGCGTCCCAACTGGCAAACCGCTATGCAAGCGTTTGCAAAGATGCTGGGTATTCAATAAGTTCTATCGCACAGAAGTTCTATCGCACAGAAGTTCTATCGCACGGGGTCGGCCAACCACTGTAGATATTCGAGCGTCTGTGCAACAAGCTGCGAATTACCGTTACGACGTGCATTCTCAAATTGTCTTCTGGATTCTTCCACGCTTCGCATGGCTTTTAGATAAAGGGATAAATCAGCGCTGCAGCGGCGGCATTCTGACTGAGCGATCTGTTTCGCGCGACATACCGGACACGCAATTCGCCGATTGCCAGTAGATCCCGCTTGCTGAGCGGTATTCTGAGGTGGATCGTTTTTCATGCTAGGTAAAACAGCAAGTCTTCTAGCTCGGCATGCAGCCCTTCCAACAAAACTTTGTCATTTTCTTGCTCAGCGCTCTCTATCAAACCAATCAATCGGTCAATGTCCTCTGCATCATCACTAGACAACGAAGAACGAATCGACTGTGCACGATTGACGAGCTGCGATACGGTTGGTTCATGTGTCCCTGGACCGTCAACCCGATGCTTTTCAGCGGGCTCACCTATCTGAGCCCATTCACTTCGGTTCCTCTCCTCTTCCTCATCGGACAACACTGTTCCGTCGACAACGGAACCGAACCCTTCGGAATCTCGAAACAGTAACTCCATGCGTTCTTCTGACGCTTGTTTACCACTCTCACCCATCTGCGATAGCGCGTTGTCAATTTTCAGTGCCTTGGATACGCCCGTTTTGCGTTCTATCGCTGTGACGGTGAGAGTACCGTCTAGAGTGAGATCGAATCGTACAAGAATTTCGCCATCGGAATTCTTCGTTTTATTGAGGCCCTCGAGCATAAAACGCCCGATCGACTGATTGCGGCTCAGTTGTGAATTTTCGCCTTGAAAAACATGCACTTCCGCTTTTTCTTGATTGGGCGAAGTCGTTTGGAAAATTTCCTCGTACTTCGCTGGCAGTGGAGAGTTTCTCCGGATGATCGGTACGAACTCGAGTTCGGGTGAGTAGGGCAAACCGGTCAAGGCTGAAACGCCTAAGGTGTGAGTAGCAATATCGATGAGGACGGGCCCGACCGCATGGCCGTCCTGCATCGCTGCTTGAGTTGCCGCTCCTAGTGCTACGGCTAGGTCGGGATTCACTGACCATTTTGGATCACGATGAAACTCCTCTCGCAATCGACGTTGCACTAAGGGTGTACGTGTCGAACCTCCCACCAAGATCAGTTCGTCCAACTGACTCGTCGACAATCCCGAGTCGCGGATGGCATCGTCCACACAGGATATGGTGCGTTCCACCAGCGCCGCGATCAATTCCTCGTACTCATACCGAGATATCTCAATATCGAGATTGACAGGATTGCCATCTACCGTGGCGATGAATTCTTCGGAAATGTGGACGGATCCTGACGATGAGAGTTCGCATTTTGCACGCTCGCATGCCTGCATCAAACGCCAACGCGTCGTGCTCTGCCCCATTAGGTCGCAATTATGCTGAGTGAGAAATGCATCCGCAACATGCTTACTAAGCAACTCGTCAAAGTCATCGCCACCCAGTTGCGTATCACCCTTGCTACTCAACACTTCAACGACCCCTTCCTCCACTCGTACAATCGAAACGTCGAAGGTGCCGCCACCCAAATCGTAAACGATCAAGTGACGTCGCTCGCTAGTGCTCGCGTGATAGACCAAACTTGCGGCCGTTGGTTCGTTAATGATGCGCTCGACAGTTAGCCCTGCGAGTTGTCCTGCTTCGCGAGTCGCTTGTCGTTGATTTTCATCGAAAAAGGCTGGCACCGTAATAACAGCTCTCGCAACTGAAGTCCCAAGAAAAGTTTCGGCTCTTTGTTTCAATCGTCGCAATATCATTGCGCTGATTTCTTGGGGAGAAAAATCCTGCTCGCCCATTTTAACCTTTATAGCTTGTCCCATTCGCCGCTTCACCGAGGCAACGGTTCGCTCAGGAAAGGCCGACAATTGATTTTTCGCTGCGTTGCCAACGATCAATTTGCCATCGAGTGTCATACCAACTACGGAGGGGAGAATCGCTACTCCCTCTTCAGCGATGACTTGCACCTTGCCATTCACATAGGCAGCCACTACGCTGTTGGTTGTTCCTAGATCGATGCCGACGATTGTTGATTGCTTGTTTTCCATAGTAATTACCATTAGTTAGAATTTTGTTTTGGCGAATAATGACGGTGGCCGATCGCTCCACGATCGATTGCCAATTCCGACTGTCTAGCGTCGGCCTTTTACAAATTAAGTCGCAATCCGAACCTCAGCGCAACGCAACGTATTGTTCCGCCAGCGGTACAAGGGTCGAAGCTGTTGAGCAACATGTGTGCTCGGAACCGAAGGGTCAACGATCAGATCAATGGCATTCATAGTTTCGGAATCGAAAGGCTGATGCAACACATTCACTCGTTCGATTTCGCACTGCTTCATCAAACGATGCACGCGTGCGAGCAGTAAATCAAGTCCTCGATAGGTCGCGTCCTGCGTTGGTTCCGTTTGCTTAGCAACGAAGATCGACTGCGCTAGTCCGGCGCGAAGATCTTCCAGCCATCGTCCGGCAAACGTTTTCGCAATCCAAGGGGCTTTTGATACCAATTGATCGTATCGATGCAGTATGTTATTTTCCGAAGGAGCAACTGCAGGCATCTGAACTATCGACTCTATAGCTCGTTGCAGGCTCTCCTCGATTTCTGCAATCGCCTCAGCCATCTTGCGGCTTTCGGGGGCGGTGGCAACAACTGGTGGTGGCGTTGCTATTCGTTGTTCGAGTCTTTGTAGACTTTCCTGGAGCGATTCCTGCAGCTCACGTCCTGCTCGTACTTGAAGTTTGATCTCATGACGCAGGATCGTAAAAGCCTCGACAATATCTGCGGCACCCAATCGCTCGAACGATGGCTCCAAAGCGACCTCCGTCTGTCCGTCGTGCGATATTGTATTTGAAGTTTGGCTGGTTTCCATTTCGTAAATAATTCTTTCGTTCATCAGTGATTTACTCTAGGTTTCCCAATGCAAGCAAGTTGAGAGTAGCAAGGCGAGGGCGGACTTTCTCTGCTTCGACAATGACCGCAGTCAGGTCTGGTCGCTCAGGATTGGGAGTCATCAACGCAGTCGCCAGGTTCATCGGATCGTTTAGCATTTCGTAAGCCGAATGGATTTCCCGAAATTTCTCGGGATCCCGGTCCGGCGGATGTTGACGAACTGAGTTAAGGTATGCCCGTCGAATCTCTTCGCCGGTTGCTCCCGATTTCAATTCCAAAATTTGATATGCGGTACTAAATGTGACACTCATCGCTTAGACCTATTCTGGCTTGCCTGCCCCTTTTTCTTTTCAAGTTCCTTTTCTCGTTGCTTTCTAGCTGACTTTCGCTCTTCGGCCGTGAGGGTAGGGCTCGACGATGCACCCTTTGTTCGTGCACTCGATTCGTCTTGCTCGACATCGTCGAACGTGGACCTCCCGCTCTCGGCCATCTCTTGGAAGTTCATTACAAATTCGATTGCATCCATCATGGATAATCTATGTCTAGAAAAGATCCTTCCAATTTTGTCCATGAATTCTTCGGGTGAATGTATTGGGAGATCCGACTTGATAAGCCGATCCAATTCGCTCATGCCTCTCGGACCAAGTGCTTTGGTAACTTTGCGAACGATGGGAGGCATGTCACGAATAGCATTTACGCTTTCGTTCCATTCGCCGTTTGCTTCATCTTCATCATCATCATCATCCTCGCCCTCATCTTCATCTGTAAAAAACCCGCTCATTCCGGCTCGTTCTGCTCGGCAGCTTGCGCAATCGCATTCGTCGTCTAACTCATCATCTTCTTCTTCGCCAGACTGGTCTTCGTCAGCGAACGTCGAAGCAAAAGACCGCCGCTGTGGTTGACGTGCCTTGACTTCCGCGACGATTTCAATCGCTTCATCGGCCACACGGTCGAATTGGTATCGATAAAAGGGATCCTTTTCGTTTCGGGCCGCTTCCTTTGTCAGAGTGATCAAAGGCTGATAATCGACCATGCGAGAATCAGGGAAACTATCCAAATCGATGAGCCATTTGAGAACAGTTGCTGCAATGCGTGCCTCTTTCATTGCAAGATTCTTAATCGATGGCTTCGGCGAATAGTCGTTTCCTAAAGGCCAAAACCGGTGGTGAGCAGCCCAACAAAAGGCGTCGATTTGGGTCGAGTCGAGGTCGCTGTTATCTCGGAAGTTGAGTTGATCGGCGAATGCTCTCCCCAACTTACTTGATTGGAGCCGGTAACCTTTATGCTCCAAGCCGGTCCTCACCAGATCCCAAAAGAAAGCTCCAATCGAGAAGAGATCGGCCAGTGACGCTTTACTCGCGTTTTGGATCTGAAGATCGATTCCTGTCCGAAAGGGTTTCAGATCAGGGCTGGGGATATTCATTTGCTGCAATGCGGCGAAGGCCATAAAATTACCGACGAAATCGCTAATCCTCTGGTCGCGAATCGCATTGGCTTTCAGTTCCTTAAACTTGGCGATATCGCCGCTTCGCAAGGTCAGGGCTGCACGAAGGAAAGGAAGCCAATTGCGATTAAGCCAAGTAGGCCAAAGTGATTCGGCATCGTCCAAGGCCTTGTTCGCCAACGCCAAATCTGTCTTGCGCCGACTCAGTCGCATGGCTTCTCGCAATTTGAGTTTCCATGGAAGTGCCTTGGCAAGTGGATCTTCCAAGCGTTGGCCACTGAGCCTCTGGACCAACGCATTTGCCTTGTCCAATTGGTCTTCCTCTAAATAAAAATCGATTAACGAAAGAGCGGTTTCAATTTCGTCTGGAATCGACTGTACGAACTTCTCCTCGGCGACGACGAGTTCTTTCTCCAATCTCTCTTCATTCGATTTGGAAAGACCGTACTCGTCAAGCTGATCTTCCAATGAGCTAATCAGCTTTTCATGGGCAGGTCGATACTTGGGATACCTTTCAATGGCTTTGCGTAACAGTTCGTTGATGCAATCGTAGTCGTTCTTTGATTCTCTGAAGGAAAAAAACGATGACGAAGCGTCCGGGGAGCCACGCTTTTCTTCGGCAAGGACCAAAAAGATTTTGCAAGCGAGGGCATTTTTCAATTCTTCGGGCAATTCTGTGAGGCGAGGCAAGTCATGGTTGATATATGCTTTTGACACCTTTTCTAGGATGTTTTCGAAGCCTTGAAATTCAGTTGCATACAGGAATTTGGTTCGATTCCAATTGGGATCGTCCGGAGGTCCGGGAACTGTTTTCACCAGTCGTTCGAAGAGCCCCCAATTGCCTTGGTGAACCGAGAGTTGGACACATGCCAGCGAAACGCTCGAGACGAACTCGGTGTCCAATTTGCTAAATGCATCGCGAAAATTCGAGAGCATCGCGGACTGCGAAACCGAAAAAGTCGTATCGGGATCGCGATGACGGACCTGTGCAATTGCGGTGGCCGCCGCTATCGCTTCTTTTCGAAACCGTAACGTTTTGGCGTGTTCGACGAGCACAGCCGAAATGGGAGGGGACTCGCTGCCAAGCGTTTCGCCAATTTCCGCTAGCAATAGAGTTGCACCAATACGGGCAGGTCGTCGAGCACGGTCTAGACGCGTCCAATTTTGGCGTGCAGCTTCTAATTCGCCGGAATAGTACGAATGCAGTCCCCTGATAAATAGCCTCCAATCCGCGAACGGACTGCTTCTCGGAATTTCCTTTAGCTGGTCGATCGCCTCATCGAACTTGGAGTTCCGAGTCAATTCCAAAGCTTCAATCACTTTGCTCGCCTCAAGCTGCAATTCGTCAGAAAGTTTCAGACGGCACTCTTTGTTAAAAATCGCTGCATCCGCAATACTTTCGGTTGGCCCAATCTTAGGTCTAAGTTCAAGTGAACCTGCACTAAACGAAAAACCTGGGCGTAGAGTGTCCCGTTTTGCTAACCGCTGATCTTGCCGTCTAGCCAATTCCACTTTGCGAGAGGCGGATCCCCTCTTTTTTTGCGACGTCATGAGTCAATGCCTTGATCGAACAACCAACAGGTCCAACAAACGTTCAAAACAAACTTCGGTTTTCCGGACGAGATTATAGCAACAATCCAGGATTGGAACACTCTCACGAAGCACCGTACAAGCACCAACTGGCGTTTTGCCGTAGGCTTTGCAGGAAGACACCGACTACAATTTAGGGAATGAATCGAGAACGGTTCTGAATCCCAACCCTACCGAGGCAACTTATGACAATGCCAGTTCAACGAACGTCGTTTTGGATCGTATGCTTTGGTTTGTTGGTCTTTAAAACTTGCACCGTATGGGCTCAACCTAACGATGCGACAGACGGGCCTTTATTGCAAGTCGGTTTTGGCCAGGTTGAGATTACGCCGGTCCGGCCGACGCCAATGGCTGGCTACTATGGCAATCGATTGTCTACAGAAACCCACGATCCTCTTTGGTCCAAGGCCACGGTCATGTTCGATGGGCAAACCTCCATTGCAATCGTTTCGCTCGACCTCGTGGCGACGACTAAATGGCTCGTAGACGAAACACGAACCCTCATCGCGAGCCAATCGAAACTGCCCCTCGAGTGCGTACTGATCAGTGCGACTCACTCGCATACTGGGCCAGTCTTGTTCGATCCAAATTCGTCCCGCTACAACCGATTTGGCAACGAAGCTATCGAAACAAAGCAGTTTATGCTTGATCTGCCTAGCAAGATTGCGGAAAGTGTAACCAAGGCGGTTGCAGCAAAGCAGACGTTAACCGTTCGGCATGCGATCGGCGAGGAATCACAGCTTGCATTCAATCGGCGATTTTTTATGACCGATGGGACGGTTGGTTGGAATCCCGGCAAACGGAACCCGCGGATTGTTCGCGAAGCAGGTCCGACCGACGACAGCTTGCCTATGGTTGCTTTTTTCAGCAAAAGCGGGGAACTCAGCGGACTTCTGAGCAATTTCTCCATCCACCTCGACACGGTAGGTGGAACACAATGGAGCGCCGATATGCCGTTCACATTAGAACAGTCCTTAAGCAAAGTCTTCGGAGCGACATGCCATCTCCAATATGCGACTGGATGCTGCGGCGATGTCAACCACATCGACGTCCGGAACTCGTTCAGTCAAAAAGGTCACACCGAAGCCGCTCGTATTGGCACACGTCTGGCTGGGTCAGTATTACGAAGCTGGAACAGTCTAACTCCAATTACCAGCAGTCGTTTGCACGCAACCAACGCAATCGTGAAATTACCGTTAGCCAAGCATCCGGCAGATCGAATCGAATGGGCTAAGTCGGTTTCGGAACGCGCCAATAACGAAAAGCAACCTCCCTTCATGGAGATGGTCGAGGCATTTCGCATTCTGGATGTAGAATCGCGGAACGGAGAACCTATCGACGCGGAGGTACAAGTCATCTCGTTAGGTAAAGAACTGGCGTGGGTTGCTATGCCTGGTGAGATCTTTGTCCAACTAGGAATCGCGATAAAAGACGGTTCTCCTTTCACTACAACCACGATCCACGAATTAGCCAATGGCTCGGTGGGTTATGTACCTACACGACAGGCTTACCCTGGACTGTTAAAAATTCGGTATTGACACGGGTTTTGGTTTGCGCAATTGTTGTTCCTCTACAGTAGGGGTTAGATCAAGACTGCGAATGTAGTGGAGA
>JAYVPE010000015.1:0-2922 GCA_043757575.1 Pirellula sp. | reverse complement strand
AAGATATCGCCAACTGGAGAGCACAGATTGAGATCAAGCTAAAGAGAATTTGCACACTTTCCCAATCAAATCCAACCAAGTATCTGTTGGGTACGGATTGCGTGAGATGGTGGTCGGGTAGAGCGAACCGGTACAACGCGGCACTTTGGTTCGATCCACAAAACAGGGATGCATGTAAGTACTATTCCAAACAACACTTAGTTATGTTTGGAGAGTACATTCCGTTTGCGTCGTTTTTTCCGAGCCTTCTCCGTATGATTGGATTGGGTTCAATCGAAGCGGGCGACAAACCAATGGCTTGGCAACTATCCTCGGGTGCGACAATTTCAACAAGCATTTGTTTCGAAGATGTCCTGCCGCATCTGATACACTCGCACGTTAGCAAGCTTACCGCGTTGGGGAAGTCGCCGGATTTGTTGGTCAATATTACCAACGACGGGTGGTTTCGCGGCTCAAGCATTCTCGATCACCACTTGAACAACGCAATTTTGGCTGCCGTTGAGAATCGTAGGCCTATGCTGGTGGCTGCCAACTTAGGCATTTCCGCTTGGATCGATGGTGATGGGCGAGTGGTGCGATCGCTCCCTCGAATGGAGCCAGGGTCCATCCTTGCGGAGCCAATTCCAGATGGCCGATCGGGGTGGTGGCAATCTGTTGGCGATTTGCCAGCGAGATTTTTAACCATTGTAAGCTGTTTGTCATTTCTAATTGGGCTAGCAAAAAGAATTTTCACCATACGCTACTTGCCAAACTGATTCTCAGCGATAAAAATCTTGGAACTCTAGTCTTGTGGTGAGCATCCAAGCCTCCACGTTGCCGAATCTATTTTTTACCCTCTAGGGGTCGAGTGCGATGCCAACTCTTTTTGCTCGCGTTAAGTCTGTGGAAACTCGCCGAAAGTCTGTAAGGAATCGAACAAGTCGCTTCTTGTTCGTCGAGTCGCTCGAAACACGCCAACTCATGGCGGTTGATACACTTCAAATTACCAATCAGCTTTATGATTCGAACGATCTACTGGTTCAGTTTCGCTCACCCAACCCTTCAGCATTGGTCGGACAAAACTATGCGGGATCCACAATAAAACGTCAGCTAACCGACGATGGTTGGTTTCATGTGGATGTGGGAGCAAACACAAATTTAACTCAAGCATTAACGGCATTCCAGAGCAGATCCGATGTCGTTCAGGCGACTCCCGACTTTGCGATCACTGCCCAGGCGACACCCAATGATTCTTCGTTTGGTTCGTTATGGGGTTTATCCAATAGCGGCAGCCAAGGAGGCATAGTCTCGGCTGACATTAACGCCGGTCAAGCTTGGGACTACGGGACTTCAACCAATGTTGTCACGGCCGTGATTGATACGGGGGTCGACTATCGACACCCGGACCTCGCTGCCAATATTTGGTCAAATTCCGGTGAGATTGCTGGCAATGGAATTGACGACGATCACAACGGATACGTTGACGATACTCGGGGATGGGACTTTGCGAATAACGACAATGATCCAATGGACGATAACGGGCACGGAACTCACGTTGCAGGAACCATCGGTGCAGTCGGAAACAATGGCGTTGGAGTAACCGGAATCGCTTGGTCCGCGTTAATCATGCCATTGAAGTTTCTAGACAAGAGCGGATCGGGCGCTCTAAGCAATGCCATTGAGGCAATCAACTACGCTCGCGTCAACGGAGCCAAAGTGATCAACGCAAGCTGGGGCGGAGGTGGTTTTTCATCAGCGCTACAATCTGCCATTACTCAATATCAACGATCCGGAGGGATCTTTGTAGCAGCAGCGGGCAACGAGAGCTCCAATAACGCCACAACACCCTCCTATCCAGCGAACTACCCTGGCGTCATTTCCGTTGGAGCGTCGACACGCAGCGACACACTCGCTAGTTTTTCTAACTTCGGAACCAACGTTCAAATCGTCGCGCCTGGTCAAACTATTCTCAGTACACTTCCTGGAAATGCCTATGGAACATTGAGTGGAACATCCATGGCGACACCCCATGTAGCGGGCGCGATCGCACTTCTTTGGGGGCAAAACCCAACAAAAACGGCAACTCAAATCACCGATGCCATTTTCGCCAACACGGACAACGTTTTACGAGGAATACAATCTAAATACGGACGTCTGAATCTAGGAAAAGCCGCAGCAGCACTGAGGCAGTCAACATTACCCGTAACGCCATCTACGAACCCGCCGCCCCAAACGCAGCAATCCAGAGTTACCTATAGTCTTCAAGGTACCTATCCGCTCAGAGATGCCACAACGCATGCCACTGTCCATCAATTTGCAATCGATGTACCTGACAATATCAAAATCGCCGATTTAGATGTCTTTCTAAATATTCAACACACCTACGTAAGTGACCTCGGCATCCGCTTGATTGCGCCCGATGGCACGTCTCGCACTTTGATCAATCGACGAGGCGGATCAACGGCTAACATTCAGGTAACTCTATCTGACGAAGCGAATATCGGGTTGGGCTCACTCTCTACCCTCCGCGGAATGGTTAGGCCTGAAAATAGTCTCAATGCGTTCAACGGCAAAAGTGCGAAGGGCCGTTGGATACTTCAAGTGACCGATTACGCACGTGGTGATATCGGACAAATTCTGGGAGTTCATCTCATCGTGACTACCGGTTCGACAATCGCACCCTCCCAATCAAAGACGGCTAGTGCCAGTAACAGTTTGGACTCTATGAAACGCGAATTGCGAGGCGTTGCAGATTCGCTCCGGTCGATTGTTTCCGATTTCCTAGGGGAAATTCGTCGTTCGAAAACAATCGCAAAAGATGTTGAGGCCAACACAGCAGACGGCGGCAACCCACCTGTGGAATTGTCCGATCAAGTTGAAAACGCAGTCCTGTCGAGGCTTTCCTGGTTTCGGCAATTCGGTCGAAGGGCTATAGTAAATCAT
>JAYVPE010000014.1:0-10835 GCA_043757575.1 Pirellula sp. | reverse complement strand
TTACTGCATTAGCGATCTCACTTGTGATTCAGTTCGTACTTTTTGTCGCGTTTACGCGCGCATTAAGGCAAGGACCGTCCTCTGACGAAATTCGCCAGAGTCTTGAACAGCAACCGCCAAAAATTTGCGTTATCATGCCGTTGCGTGGGGCAGATCCGTTTTTGCGCGATGCAATTCGATCGGTGGTTGACAGTCACTATCCCAATCTTCATCTCCAGATCATTATTGATTGCGAACAGGATTCGGCTCGTCCCGTCGTCGAGGAGACGCTTCGAGACGTTGCTAAGCACCGATATAGCGTTGATTTCCTTCGTGAACGCTGCCCGGATCGAAGTTTGATTTGCAGTAGCATTTTGCAGGCAGTAGACGCTAACAGCGACCATTGTGACTTATTCTCCTTTTGTGCAGCCGACATGGTGCTACCAGTCGACTGGTACTGGCATTTAGCATATGCCATGAACGACATCCAGGTTGGGTGTCCGCTGGGCAACCGTTGGTATCAGCCGCGTGAAGGCCAATGGGGATCATTGGTGCGTCAAGCGTGGAATGCGGGCGCGGTCGTGTTAATGTGGCTTTGTGAGATACCATGGGGCGGAGCAGCAGCACTTCGACCCGCCGACATCAAACGGTCCGGATTATATAGTACATGGCAAACCAGTCTCGTCGAGGATGTCACCATTTATGACGCGATTCGTCGTATCGGAAAATCGACCAAATTTGTCCCAGCGCTCACGGTGGTCAATTACGAAGAGATCAATTTGCATAACGGATTTAGATTCATTCAGCGCCAAATGCTCTGGGCCCGTCTCTATCATCCACGTTGGTGGTTAGTATTATCCCATGCGCTAGCGGGTCTCGCATCGGTAACGGCCCCATCGTTGCTGGCGATTGTTGCGGTCCTGAACTCGCAATATTTAGCGGCGAGCATTTCGGCCGGTGGGATGATTGTGTATGTAGCGACCTTGGTAATTTTGTGGATCCAGCTCGAGAATTCCGTGGCTTGCACTTTGCTTAATACTTCCGACAAGATCAATTCACACCGAACCTGGAGGCGATTGTGCCGCATGATCGTGGTGGTGCCACTGGCTCAAGTTCTGTATCCGCTAGCAGCTATTGTTTGCAGTGTTGCGAGGCATGCAGACTGGCGAGGGATTCGCTATCAGTTTTTAGGCAGCGGCAAAATCCGCATGGTCGAATATGGTCCCTTTCAAGCGTCAGAACAACCAAACGATGGCAAGACTTCGATCTGATCGCAGTAACAGATCTTTTTACACCTGCATTCGAAACGCGCTAGGGGAGCGAAAGTTGTCGAATCGCTCTCTGTAGTTGCCGGCGATAGGTGTAGTACTCGCAGGCGAGAAACTCTTCTTGGCTGTGCTCAGATCGACTTGGTGAAGCTTGTTTGGTACGCTGAAATGCGTTCGGTCGCGAATCGCCTGCCTCACGCGTTCGGAGCACTTCGGCAATCAGTTCGGATTGAAGATGCACTAGCTCTGGGAATTTAGTTCTTGGTTCAATCATGCCTACGAAGAACAGGTTGTTACGTTCGGGAGGAGCAATATTCAAGTAAAGTCGTGGGTGGTCGTGATCCCAAGTGATGATATCAGCAGGCAGGAATGGGAACCGCAACTGGTATCCGGTAGCACAAATAATGGTATCGGCTTGAACACACGACCCGTCGACGAAATAGACTTTCGATCCCTCCAGTCGTGCGATCTGGGGTTTCACCTCGATTCGACCATGCCCGATCGCCTGCGGCAACTGAGTGTTCATGATCGGTTGCCGAGCAAACAATTTGTGTGCGGGTTTTGGCAATCCAGCCAAATTCAGAGGGCCGACGGAAATATGCATAGGAAACCAAGATAAAGCGGCGCGCAGCCAGCGAGGCATTCCATATTTGAATGTCCAGTCACCCACTTGATCCGACGGGATTCCAAACATGAATTTGGGCATGAGAAAGCGACCTTCGCGAACGCTGAGAACCACTTTTTTTGCGACCTGGCCTGATTCGACGGCGAGATCGCATCCTGTATTTCCGTTCCCGACGACGACCACATGTTTGTCTCGGACCTGATCCGGATATTTGTATTCTCTAGAGTGCATGACGCGACCGGTGAACTCTCCGCTAAAACTGGGTAAGCGTGGGCACCAGTAGTTTCCTGTTGCCACGATCAGGTTGTCGCAGAACAGGGGTGTTTCGTTGTCTGCAAGATCCAGCCTCCACCCTTGGGCATCCGGTGTCGCCTGGTGCATGTTTGCATTGAACCGAATGGAATCGTAAAGACCATGATGTTTAGCGAAGCCACGAGTATATGCCAACATCTGCTCATGGCTTGGATAGGCAGGATAGCCGTCCGGCATTGGGAACCCGGGAAACTCCGTGAAACGTTTGGATGTTATCAAGTGGGTCGACTGGTAAACGGAACTTGAATTTCGGCCAAAATACCAATTCCCTCCCACATCATCTTCACGCTCCAAAGCCACAGCCTGTATTCCCTTTTGCCGAAGAACTTTTAAAGCCACGATCCCCGCCGGACCGGCACCTACTACCACACAGGAGAGTCGTTCGTTAGAAGGAGTATTAGTCACATTCTGTGCCATTAAAGAGGGCTTTTTAAAAGGGATTTTAGACATTTGGCACATGCTGAATTTTGGATCGGACGTTTTCGCCGCATTATAAGATTTTTGTGAACAGATCTCGAAGAACGCCTTCCCCTCCGCAATTGCGTTTAAAATGATACAGTCCTTCGTTCATTTCTCGGCCTCCTGTGCCAGGGATGGAAGAGATGCCATAATTGAGCCATTGGGCACCACGCGTAGCCGTTTCCCGCAATGCAACTGCTAGTACCAAATTCAATGAACGGGTGACCTGATGCCGATAGTCTTGTGCCATGTAAAACGTATGGGAAGCAACCGAATTCATGTGAAACAGGACGGTGCCGGCAGTCATTTCACCGTCGAGCGTTGCCACGATCAGTTGAATTTTGTCGGGAAAGAGAGACTTGAGTCGCAGCATCTCATCGAGCGTATGCGTTGGATGCGTTCCATGTTGACCATGCAGGTTGCTTTCGAGAATTCGCCAGTAGCTGCAAAAGTCTTGGCTAGTCCCAGCGATGATGCCTAATTTGATCGCCTTGCGAGTCGCTCGTTGAGCGGCGGACGAAAAGTTCTGGGGCACGTCGGAATGGCCTATTGCAGACAATTTCGCAACACATGAAAGTTCTCGCCCAAGAATTTGAAAATCGGCTCGAAACAATGCTGCATCTAGTTCTTCACACCATTGCCGATGAAAGATTTTTTCGGCATGCCGAAACCATATCCCTCGAAATCCATTGGCGACCGCATACTGCGTCAGGCAACTAATCAACTGGTCCGCGCGAACGCTTGACAACGAACCGTCCACAACCAGCCCACCGTACGTAGTCCCCGGATGGGATTTCAAGACCAAGCCATTTTGTTCGGAAACTTCCGCAGCTGGAAAGACGGCGCAAAGCCGGGATGCAGAATCAAAAAACAGAAGCGAATGATCACGAAATCTTTGAGGTGGATGGTAGGAAAGAAGCTGACGCGTTTGCATTAGCGTTCCGTTGATGGAATTCGCTACCAATGCATCCCATCGGTCGTGGTCTTCTTCGCAATACCGGCGAACATGAAGTGCACCATTCAAGAACGATGGCGACTGTGTCTTCATTGCGTCTCCACCGCGTGCCGTGACTCCGAGTAGCCCTCGACCGATTTGTGATCTTTCCGCTTGCCGAAAAATTGCCGAATGGAAGAGACAACATATTCGATCTCCTCTGATCTCAACTCAGGGAACATTGGCAGCGAAAGTATGCGAGAAGCCAACATTTCAGCGACCGGGAACACACCGCGTCGGTAGCCCAGGTCGACGTAGGCAGGCTGCAAATGAATGGGAACTGGATAGTGAATTCCCGTTTGCACTCCAGCCGTTCCAAGATGCCGTTGCAAGGCGTCTCGCTGTTCGGTTTCGATCATAAAAAGATGGTAAACATGGCTGGCGTCCTCAGAACATGATACTGGTAAGCGCAGGTCCCCCACGCCTTGCAAAGATTGTCGATATTGGTCGGCATGTTTACGGCGGGCTTTATTCCAGCCTTCCAATCGTGGTAGTTTGACGTTTAATACTGCCGCTTGCAAAGTATCTAACCGAGAATTACAGCCGAGCTCGATATGGTCATACTTGGCCTGTTGACCATAGTGGCGGAGCCGGCGTATTTTTTGAGCAAGGGTCGAGTCATTGGTAGTGACGATTCCGCCATCACCAAATGCACCAAGGTTTTTGCCAGGATAGAAACTGAAACAACCTGCGTTTCCCCAAGCACCGCATTGTCGCCCCTGAGTAGCCGCTCCATGTGCCTGACATGCATCCTCAACAACTGCGAGTTGGTGATGATTAGCCACTCGCATAATAGCTGTCATGTCTGCCGGGTGCCCCGCCAAATGAACAGGCAATATTGCTCGTGTTCGAGCCGTCACTGCGGCTGCCAACTTGGTTGGATCCATGTTATAGGAATGAGACTCGCAATCCACCAAAACCGGGCGAGCCCCAACAGCCGTAACAGCCAGCGCCGTCGCGATGAAGGTATTTGTAGGTAAAATCACTTCATCATCCATTTTGATTCCGAGTGCTACTAGCGATAGCCGTAACGCATCTAAGCCGCTGGCAACGCCTATAGCATGATCAACACCAATCCATCGCGCAAAGGCTTGTTCAAAACGTTCTGTTTCTGAACCAAGAATGAAATCGGCACGCTCGCATACGCCCCAGATCGCCGTTCGGAATTCGTCCTGCAGAGGACCGATTTGCCGCTGCAAATCGACAAAAGGGACCTCTCGGTGTTCACTGAAAGAATGCGTGCTGTTGTTATTCGACATAGATTCGAGGGTGTGTATCATGAGCTAATTTCAGCTAGTTGGATCGGCATACCGGCCTGAGCGAGTGAATGACTAACGGCTTCAAGAGTTCGCACTACACCTCTGGAAAACCAACCATTCGACCTACGCTTTGTAGGTTCGCGTAGGGAGTCGACAAAGTATTGCGATTGCACACGCAGCGGTTCTGTGGCTTCGATTTTTGGAAGTCTCACATCACCATCCCAAGTCGCGACACGTAGGAACTCCCCGAAACTAGTATCGTTAGACGCCACGTTTGCTCCCCGATCATAGATTGCCACGGGAGTTTGTGTTGAAAGGTCGTCCCACGTCACCATGCGACGACTTCCCACGATTGTCATTTGGCGAACCTTACGGGGATTGAGCCAACTGGCATGAATGTTTGCCACTTGTTGCTCGGGATAACGCAAATTAATAAAAACCACGTCTTGAATTCCATGCTGTACATAATCGCCTCCGATCGCGGAAACCACTTCCGGCTCGGCTTCTAAGAGCCAATTGAAAACTGCTACGTCGTGAGCTGCAAGATCATAGGCCGCATTCACATCGCTACGAATCGGCCCGAGATTTGTCCTGACCGCAGAAAGGCTAAAAACGGTTCCCAATTCATCCTGATCGATAAGCTGCTTAATCTTAACAATTCCCGGATTGAACAGAAAGGTGTGACCAGTCATCAATTGCAGCCCTCTATCTTTGGCTAATTGGGCAAGTTCTGTCGCTTGCCGTGTAACCATGCACAGCGGTTTTTCGCATAGAACATGCTTGCCTGCACGCAATGACCGTTTGGCAAGTTCGTAATGGGTGGCTGTAGGGGTCGAGATAACAACCGCATCCACATCGGGATCTGTCCAGATCCGCTCGGTCTCAGTTTCTACGCCCAAAAGAGAGAACCGCTTAGACATTTCTGCCAAACGTGAAGAATCCGAATCTACTGCTGTGACTCGACAGTCCGCTACTCCTTGGAAACTCCGAATGTGATTCGGTCCCCAATAGCCGCAACCGATCACGGCTATATGCATGCGAATCCTCTTCTTGCGGAAGTATTTAGACTATGGAAGGTGGGCGACAGCCCTAATTCGATTCCATTTCGCCTATTATTGACTCGACTCCTTTATTTGCAAAAAGATAGCAAATGTGGCCTTCGACGAGAAGTGTAATAACTTGAAATATTCGACACTTCTCGGTGAACGCCCAGGCATTTTTCCTGAAAACCAGATCAAGAATGGTTTTGCAGGTTGTCTTGTAAGCTCTACGGTGTGCGGGTCTTGATGTCTGGAACGATTTCATTGGTTGGCACCAGGTTCCCTACGGGTTCACTCTGATTAAGAATTGCAGCGTCGAGTTCGATTTCACGGCCCATGCTCTCGTGCTCGATGGAGTGGTGCAAATATTGGACTGCTTCATCGATCGTGTCGGCTTGCATCAGCAGGAATTCTCCCTTGCGAATGAGTTTCAATGCCCGATCCACTGCATTCTGCCAACCTTGCATTTCGTGAATCTCTTTCACGCGTTTGCCACCGTCCATACCCTGCTTGAACAAGGACATGATTTCGCCGGGTTGGCGCCCTCGAAGGTATTGGTCTTCGTAAAGAATGATTCGATCGAAATGGTCTGCCAGGATTTCTCCTTGGCGAATCATGTCGACGTCTCGTCGATCACCCGCAGCAGAATAGATCACGGTGCGGCTTGGGTGTGGAAACTGGTCCAGGGTCTCGGCGATTGCCAAAAGGGAGGATTGGTTGTGGCCGTAGTCCACAACTACTGTCGCTCCATGAATCTCCATTAGATTAAAACGGCCCGGAACCTTGTCCATGTGTGACGAGAAGGACTCTAGGCCAAGTCGAATTTGTTCGCACGGCATGCCCAGCGCCCAGCAAGCTGCTGCCGCAGCCAGCACATTCTCCACTTGGAATCCGATTCGACCATTGTGAGTCAATGGGATCCTATCCAAAGTTAATAAAACGAAATCCGTATCGCCTTCGGCCAGAATCACGGCGTTGTCGCGAACGAACGCACCACGACCACCTTTAATCCTATGGCAAGCCAAAACAGGATCGTTTCCATCGAGAGCAAAAAACACAACGGAACCCTTGCACTTTTCGGCCATTTCAGCCGTCAATGGATCATTGGCTTTGAGAACTCCGTAACCATTCTTATGCACTGCTTCGATGACGCAGCGTTTGACTCTGGCTAACTGTTCGATCGTTTGGATATCGGCAAGTCCAAGATGGTCGCCCTCGCCAATATTCGTTACGACACCGACGTCGCATGTATCGAAACCGAGCCCCTCACGGAGGATGCCGCCTCGAGCTGTTTCTAAAACGGCCGCTTCCACAGATGGGTTCATCAAAACCGAGCGCGCACTTTGAGGTCCGCTGCAATCTCCCGAATCGATCCGTCGACCTGCGATATAGACACCATCGGTGCAAGTCATGCCGACCTTCTTGCCAGTGCACGCAACGATGTGTGCTATGAGTCGTGTTGTCGTCGTTTTGCCGTTGACCCCTGTGATGCTTACAATGGGTATTCGTCCATTGTTGTTTTCTGGGAACATCATATCGATGATCGCTTGTCCGACTGGTCGCGGTAAACCAGACGAAGGCTCGATATGCATTCGCAAGCCTGGGCCAGCGTTGACTTCCACGATCACTCCGCGTTGTCCTTGAAGTGGTTGTCTAATGTCTTGAGCGACAACATCGACGCCAGCAATATCCAACCCGATAACTCTAGCCGCTTCAACGCATTGACGAGCGACATCGGGGTGTACTAATTCAGTAACATCCGCAGCCGTTCCGCCAGTACTAAGATTGGCGTTTCGTCGGATCAAAACTTTTTTGTTGAGTGGAGCAATCGTATCTGGTGTCAGCCCTTGCTCGATCAACACTCCCAACGCGACCGCGTCGATCTTGATTTTGCTGAGCGAGGTACTGTGACCGTCGCTACGACGAGGGTCTTGATTAACCACATCGATCAACTGCTGGACCGTCGATTGTCCGTCGCCGATCACGTGGGCTGGCTCGCGCCGAGCTGCCGCAACCATCTTGCCGCCAATGACCAAGAATCGGTAGTCATCGCCTGGCGCGTGGCGTTCGCAAACAATCGAACTACCTTCTTCGCGAGCGGCAGCGTATGCCGCCATCACTTGTTCTCGATTTTGGAGATTGGTAGCAACCCCTCGGCCATGATTCCCAAATTGCGGCTTAACGACTACAGGAAGCCCGATATCCTCTGCCGCTTCCCAAGCGTCTTCGGCGCTCTCGACAGGTCGCCCTTCAGGTGTGGGAACGCCGATCGTTTTAAGCAACATGCGAGTCAAGTCTTTGTCCTGAGCGATTGACTCTGCGATAGCGCTTGTGCTGTCCGCTTCTGCCGTGCAAATACGTCGCTGAAGATGACCGTGTCCGAGTTGAACCAGACTGCCTTCGTTTAAACGACGCCATGGAATGTTGCGCACCCTGGCCGCTTCGACGATCGCTTTCGTACTTGGTCCAAGACATACTTCGTATCCAAATTCCTTCAGTTTTTCAACTTCAGCGTCTACGTCGAAGGGCGTGTCATGGACTGCCGCGACAATCAATTCAAAAGCTTTTTCGATGCAAGCTAGCCCAAGTTTTTCTTCTTTGAAGGCGATTGCAACTTTGTAGATTCCATCCGTGTTGCTTTCGCGAGCACGACCGTAGCCGACGGGAGTACCCGCAAGTGATTGTAGTTCCAAAGAAACATGTTCGAGAATGTGTGCCATATACGTCCCGCGACGTAAACGAACAAAAAACCCACCACGCTCCCCGACACTGCAGCGGTGTTCGACCATTGACGGCAACCATGCCATTAGTCGTTCGTTGAACCCCGGAATCATTTCCGAAGAAGTATCTTTGAGTTCTTCTAGGTCTACCCAAGCTTCGAGCACTGGGAAATTTGCCCAGATATTCGGACCTCGGAGTTTATTTACCTTCAGAATCTGCATAACTTCCTCTGTTTACCTTAGTTGTTGTTTGGAGAGAACCTTAGCGACCACCGTCCGTGCCTGCGTTCGAAATGAATCACGTTGCAAACCGCGGGCCAAGGGCATAATGATTGGTATTGAGTCCAAATTCCTCTGGAAAAACTGCGAAAGGTGTATTGGATCCAATTTCCCAAACTGGAAGCCTGACATCGTTTCGACGGCATCATCAATTCACAATGATGGCATTTCGTTCTGTTTGGGAAGGCACAAGGTGCGAATCGACGGTCGTTCGATCCATGTACACCTTCGTCAAATCACTTTTGTCGCCACAATCCGAAAACATCGTCCAACGATAATTGAGTTTCTAGAAAAAGCAGTATTTTTTCGACGGTGTTTCTTAAAAGAATCTGCGACGTCAGGAATTTAGGGGAAAAACTTCGGTTGGACTTGTCCGATCCTGCCCGTCGACATTACACTTCCTTTCCCAAATTCATCGGCATGCGGCGGATACACCTTGCCAAAGTGGCGGAATCGGCAGACGCGCTGGACTCAAAATCCAGTGTCCTTAACAGACGTGTGGGTTCGATTCCCACCTTTGGTACTGCGCGAATGACGAAGATTTTGGAATATTGTATTACCTGGTTATTGTATTTCACTCAGTTCGCAAGACGATTTCCGACCGTATGCCAACCATTAATCAATTGGTTCGAAAAAATCGCGTTGTTCAACGCAAGGCAACAAAGAGCCCTGTGCTTGAGCAGTGTCCACAAAAACAAGGCGTTTGTTTGCTGGTTCGGACCATGACTCCCAAAAAGCCGAACTCTGCCCTCCGAAAGATTACTCGAGTTCGTTTGAGCAATGGCAAGGAAGTTACCGTTTATATTCCTGGCGAGGGTCACAATTTGCAGGAGCACTCGATTGTGCTTGTGCGCGGCGGTCGTGTTCGCGATTTACCAGGTGTGCGTTATCAAGTTGTTCGCGGAAGCCGGGATACACTCGGAGTTGTCGGCCGCAAGCAATCTCGCAGCCGTTATGGGGCCAAGAAGGCTTAGTCTCTACCACGTATCTCAAGTCTCCAGCTTTTTTGTAGAATAATTTCGAATTAAATTATATGGGCAAAATCACCGCTTCTCGTACCAGTCTGCGACCGGACCCTCGGTTCAACTCCTTGTTGGCGTCCAAGTTCATCAACTGCTTGATGCACGATGGCAAAAAAACGACTGCTCAAGGCGTTTTTTACAGCGCACTCGATGAGATTGCTGAGAAAATAAAGGATCGTCCCTCCATCGAAGTTTTCGAACAAGCGATCGAAAACGTTAAACCGTACATTGAAGTTCGCTCCAAGCGAGTTGGTGGTGCGTCCTATCAAGTGCCAATGCAAGTCAACAAGAACCGCCAGCAAAGCTTGGCATTCCGCTGGGTCTTGACTGCCGTTCGGGACAAGAAGGGTCGCGCGACTCATCAGAAACTTGCCGATGAGTTGATGGCAGCGTACCGCAAAGAAGGTACTGCGATTACTAAACGCGAGAATACGCATCGTATGGCGGACGCCAACAAGGCATTCGCTCACTTTGCCTGGTAATTAACCTGGTCCAGTTAGAATCCAATGCAAAGCCCGCTTGAAAACAAGCGGGCTTTTTGCTTTCCGGACAAAGCTGTCAGACACAGTCACCGCGCGAGCCATGAGCAAGGCCCCTTGCGTTTTGTTGTAACGCGCATGAACGACTCGCTGTAGACAAAAAGCGACTACAATGGAATTGGCAATTAGGCGAACGGCAGGCTGGGTTATACCCGTCGTAGTTTGGGACCATTGTCCCGAACAAATCAGCGGACGGGACATTGGTCCCATCCTACGGTACTTTTCATTCTGCCGCTCGCCTTAGTCGTGGGCTCGCTGCATAGTGTGACAACAGAGTCTGAGAACCTACAATGTCCCTTCAGAATTTTGTCGATTCGCTCGACGGTCTTCTTGATGAAG
>JAYVPE010000013.1:0-2927 GCA_043757575.1 Pirellula sp. | reverse complement strand
TCCAATTGGATAGTAGAGAGTTGCTTGTAACTGGAATCATGAAAACAGAGGGAACAACCTTTGATTCAGAGGTGTGGGCAAAGCAGAGTGTCATCGGGCCGCTCCTAGGCAAATCCAACTATACAACCTTGGTTCTTAGAGCCACGAGCAAAGAGGACGCACAGAATCTAGAGGATTTCTTCAGTGGCAAAGACACGAACAATAAATACGAAAAGTCACAGGTCAATGCACTCACGGAGACCAACTATTTCAAAGAGCTCGGAAAGACAAATCTTCAGTTGTTGATCGGGACCATGGTTGTTGCTGCAGTCATGGCGTTTGGTGGTGTGATGGGTGTTATGAATACGATGTTTGCAGCGATCAGCCAACGGGTACGCGATATTGGAATGCTCCGTCTGCTCGGTTTTAGCCGCTGGCGAATCTTGGTCAGTTTCTTGGTTGAATCGCTATTGATCGCCTTGCTAGGCGGGCTGATTGGTTGCTTAATCGGCTACATGTTCAATGGTTTCCGAGTGACCAGTATCGTCAGCAGTGGCAACGGTCCGGCTGGCAAAGCGGTTGTATTTCGCGTTGTTGTGGACTGGGGAGTGTTGGGAATCGGCTTGATGCTGAGCATGATGATGGGCTTGGTCGGAGGTCTTATTCCAGCCCTCTCCGCCATGCGATTCAAACCGCTTGAGTCGTTACGGGGCTAATGTGGCCGATCGCTCCGCGATCGTTCTGTACCAATCGAATACATCTTGTGAAAATGACCATTCAAGTACATCTTGCGAAAACCATCGCGGAGCGATCGTCCACACTTATGCCACACTCTTTTACTCCCCTACCACTCGGATTTGAATCGGAAGAGTCGTCGGATTACCATCGACTTTGGCTCGTAGATGAAACAACCGCGATTGCAGCGGGACCCACGGTGCCGCGGTGATGAACACCTCACGTATGGATTGTCCGGCAGGTATCAGCAAGCCGCTGAGGCCGATGTTGTCGACGTAGCAACCATGAGGCAGATTGCGGCCGCTGTCGTCGCCGCCAAAGGAGATGTCACTCTTGTTTTCCCCCCGCTCGATGACGAGATTCGCTGACACAGTTTGTCCGGGTCTTATTACGAGTTCCGATATTGCGGGTGCATCCGAGCCATGATTTTTTGAAACCACCTTTAACTGCATCGCAGGCTTATCGCTCACTTTTACCAACAACTGGAGCGTTTCACCGTCAGTGATCTTTCGATTACCCAACATGCTGTGGCTCGAGATTTGAATGGTAAATTCCTTCACGGCCTCAGCAAGATTCGCGGGCAAGTGTAAAGAACCGGTCGCTCGAGATTGTCCTGCTTGTATAGCGAATGGCTGCGTCAAAATAATCCCTTCGGGGACGCCAGTTACGGTGATTTCAATATTTCCATCGCATCCATCGAAACGATTCACGGATACATCAAATTCGGTTCCCACGCCTGGTCGCAACGTGATCTCCTTTTGTTCTGCTCGCAGGTTGTAGCGCGGATTTGGGCCGCGAAGAATAAGTTTGTATTTGTAGTTTTCTCCTGACTGTCCACGTGCATCGCGGACGCGAATCAAGTAGCGGCCATCCAGTTTGGCAGTAAAAGTGATTTGACTATCTTTGCCAGACTGGCGAGATGCCTCATCATCGTTGGTGTAGTAAATCGGGAAAATTGGTAATCCGTTTGGAATTGCGGGTTCACCATCACTCAGCTCACGAACAATCCATGCTGGCTCGTTGAGCGCATGCGTTGTTGCTGTCGTATCGAAATAGGTAAAACGACTACCCAAACCTGGATAGACTTTGAAACCAGAATCTGGGCCGCGAGGATAAAGCCATAACTTTACTACCTCCCCGCCTGCATACAGTAGTTCGTTCAGTTCCATGTCTTCCCATCGGTGCAAACGAAAATCGTCTGGGTTGTTGGAGTCCTTGCCACGGAAAGTGAAATACGTTTCACGGATCGCTTGAAGCCGAGTTCGGACAATGGGCTCCCCTTTTTGCCCAAGGATATCAATTACGCTATCCATTGGCGAACCGCTACGATTCGCATCGATTTGAACCACCCAAGGTTCGCCAGCTTTTGCGTTAAATGAGTACCAATCACCCGCATATTCATCCGTCATGTCGTCGCGTGTTAGGACTGCGCTGATTTCGCACGGACCAGAAATCTCCTGTGCCGATGCAATGGAATGTCGACCCGCAACTTCATCAAGTTTTTTCATGGCGTCGGTTGGTTCAGGCAGGAGGGCGTCCAACGCGGTTGCTACCTTAGTCGATAAACCCGGAGTCTGTTTCATCATGAGAGGCTTTGCGTCCATACTTGAAAGTTTTCCCCCCAGAGTACTGACCGTGAGTGTGGTCTGATTCGCGTCCCACAGCAAGCCGGAGGGGACTTCGTCGATGGTTCCGATTTGGCCCAGAGGCGAACAGTCCTCCGCGTTCCAGAGTTTTATCGTCTTGTCCTCGCTGGCGGTCGCAATGAAGCGGCCATCCGTGGTCAGTGCTAATTGAGTCACAGATCCTTCGTGCGCGAATGTAGAATAGAGCATCGGACTCACGGACGGCTTATCCATGGAAAGCAAATTCCATGCACGAATGCGCCGGTCTGCGCCTGCGGCCAATACTCGTTTTCGTGGCGAGTCGAATCGAACGGCATATTGCTCTGCTTCACATTGACCGAATGTGTCGAGTCTCTCGCCGCTATCCACTCGCCAGATCTTAATGGTTTCGTCTGCGCTAGCTGACGCGAGAATTTGACCGGTTGCATCGAAATCTAAATCGTAGATAGCTCCGTTGTGTCCGGTCAATTTCCGCAATAGCGTTCCATCTGCCATGTTCCAAAGCATGATCACGCGGTCATAACCTCCGGTCGCTAGAACTTTAGCGTCAGGACTTAATACCGCAGTGTAAAGCATGTCTTGATGTCC
>JAYVPE010000012.1:0-2930 GCA_043757575.1 Pirellula sp. | reverse complement strand
TCGATTCTTGTGCGGCATCGATCAGCCATTGCTGGCAAGCCTCGCGCGACACGTCGGGCAATAGATCGACGAGCATAGCCGCAGGTGTGTCGTTCGGTAAGTCCGAAAAGCAGCGAGAGACGTTCATGGCAGTCGGGCCACTACAACCGAGGTGCGTCCACAGCAATCCGCCTCGCGAAGTTGCACGTTCCAGTTGCGCGATCTTCGCATCTGACCCCATGACTCTTGCAGTCACTTCAGCGTCATCAAGTGTTATGCCACTGAGCTCGTGAACCCACGCTTCATTGGAAAGCAAAGGGGTCAATGCAGGTCGAAGAGGCGTAATCGTATGTCCCATCGCTTGGGCCCATGGGTACCCGTCTCCGGTCGTTCCGCACCCGCTGTAGCTGAGTCCGCCACAGGTCAAGAGGACGGAGTCGGTGATAAAATTCGCCGTCGACTGTCCTTGGATTCTTACCGATACTTCGAAGCCACCGCTTTCCAACTGCAACGGTCGGATCGATTGAACTGAGGCGCCAGTGACCAAGCTGGCCCCCTCGCGCGCTAGGCGTCGCACGACCGCATCGCGAACATCGATTGCGCGATCGCTGGCCGGAAATATTTTGCCAGTCTCTTCGACCTTGGTCGGAACACCCTCTTGGTCCATTTGCCGGACGACATCCTGAGGGGACAGTCGACTCAAAACGGAGAGCAAAACCCGGCCATTTTTCCCGAAGGCATCAGCGATTTTTCGACTATCGCAATTGTGGGTGATATTGCAACGCGTGCCGCCTGACATCAGAATTTTAACGCCGGCTTTGTTGTTCTTTTCGAGAACCAGCACTTTCCGACCACGCGCGGCCGCCGTCCCCGCAGCCCAAAGACCGGCTGCACCTCCTCCCACAATTATGACGTCCCACCGCGTTTGCATGAATGATTCGCTATTCGTTCTGCACGATTTTGGATTCGAGGTTACACTATGTCGGTCGGTTTTGGCGACTTTCGTAAGCCATTGTCAATCGAAAAGCTACCACCCCATCGCAACTATGTCGACAGAAGTAAAAAAAACAGAAGTTGGAAGTTATTTCATTTCCAATTATCCGCCCTTTTCGCAGTGGACAGGCGACGCATTGCCGACCATTCATTCGGCCATGGCGAATCCGCCTCGCAAACAACTCTCCACCTCCGGCGAGGAGTTGGAAACCCCGCTTGGTTTGTACCTGCACATCCCTTTTTGCCGCAAGCGGTGCAAATTCTGTTACTTCAAAGTTTTTACCGATGTTAACGCTGGCGAGATTGAACGCTATGTGTCTGCATTGACGCATGAAATCGAACTGGTCTCGCAACAGCCGGTCATGGGTGGCAGACCGTTTCGATTTGTCTATTTCGGTGGTGGCACCCCAAGCTTTCTTTCTGTCAAACAATTGCAATCGCTATTCGACCGACTGCATAAAAGTATTTCTTGGGACCAAGCTGAGGAAGTCACTTTCGAATGCGAGCCGGGAACATTGAGCGAATCCAAAGTGCACGCGCTCCGTGAACTCGGTGTCACTCGATTGAGTCTTGGCGTAGAGAATTTCTCGGATGCTATCCTCGAGGAGAACGGCCGTGCCCATTTGTCTAAGGAAATTCACAAAGCATGGGAATGGATTGTGGCCGCCGGATTTCCCAATGTGAATATCGATTTGATTTCAGGAATGGTAGGTGAGACATGGGACAATTGGCGTGAGAATGTTCGACGGACACTGGAGCTTTCGCCAGAGAGTGTGACGATCTATCAAATGGAATTGCCGTTCAATACCGTTTACTCCAAAGACCTGTTGCAAACCCATCAAGCAGCTCCGGTAGCGGACTGGCAAACCAAACGTGATTGGGTTCAGTATGCGTTCGAAGAATTTCAAACGGCTGGCTACAAAGTCAGCAGTGCGTACACCGTAGTCAAAGATCCCTCGAAGGTCAGTTTTTCCTATCGCGATAATTTGTGGCGTGGTTCAGATTTGATCGCGACGGGTATCGCCAGCTTTGGTCATGTGTCGGGGGTCCATTATCAGAACGTACCGGAGTGGCCTCAATACATCGGTGCACTGCTCGACGAGAACCGACTTCCCATCGGCAGAGCGTTTGTGCCGACCGAGGAACAGTCGCTCATTCGCGAGATGATCTTGCAATTAAAGCGAGGGTATCTCGACGTTGGATATTTCGAAACCAAGTTCAAGGCCGATATTGTTGAGCGATGGCAGAACGAATGGAACGAGTACGTTGAAGATGGCTATGTTGTCTTAAAGACGGATGCGACCGGCAAATGCAATCGAGTCGAATTGACGGTGGACGGATTGTTGCGAGTGGATGGCCTGCTGACAGCTTTTTTTGAGCCACAGTTTCGTGGGGTCCGTTACACATGAGCGAGTCGCTCACGTTCATGATGGGAGATTTCGCAGCCGAATTTCCGACGGATCGACTTTTTGCAAAAAATCACATGTGGGCCATGCCCAAGGACAACGCTATTGTTCGGTTTGGCTTTTCGGCTTACGCAGTGAGATTGTTGCAGGATATTTATTTCTTGGAGTTTGGCATTGAGGAGAAGTCGGAGTTGAAAAACCGCCAGGAATTCGGCAACATCGAAAGCAAGAAAGCCGAAAGCGGACTGTACGCCCCGATGGCCGGAATAGTAGTCAGGATCAATGAGCGATTGCTAAAGGATCCGTCTGGAATCAATGTAGACAAATACGGCGATGGCTGGTTGATGGAAATGCAAGGCGATGCGAGTGAAATGCTTAGCCCTGCACAATACTTAGAACACTTAGCAAAGGCGTGGGACGTTGCCCAAAGAACGATCAAAGGGCAAGCCAACACGATCGACTCGAACGAGGACTAGATACAATGGTAAGTACATACAACGGCAGCACCGCTTCGAGTGGATTATTGGTGGTGGTTTCTCAAGGCCAGAGTCG
>JAYVPE010000011.1:0-10850 GCA_043757575.1 Pirellula sp. | reverse complement strand
CGAGCGATGCACCTCCGAAAATGAACCGCTTGGAGTTTGCACGTTGGCTGATGCAGCCGGACAATCCACTAACCGCCCGTGTGATTGCAAATCGTTATTGGGAGACTTTCTTTGGCGTCGGCATCGTGAGGACTAGCGAAGAGTTTGGATCTCAAGGCGATTTGCCTAGCAACCCCGAACTGCTTGATCTTATGGCGTCCGAATTAATCCGCAATGGCTGGGACACGAAGCGATTTATTCGCAATATTGTCATGTCCGCTACCTATCGACAACGATCGGGTGTTTCACCACAACGCTATGAAGAGGATCCAGACAACGTTTACGTATCGCGTGGCCCTCGCTTTCGAGTTTCCGCAGAACAGGTTCGCGATATGGCACTTGCCTCCGCTGGCCTTTTGTCACAGCGTTTGTATGGACCGCCAGCCCGTCCGCCACAACCTTCGCTCGGCTTGACCGCAGCCTTCGGGAGCAAGACAGATTGGGAGACGAGCAAAGGAGAGGAACGCTTTCGACGCGGCCTCTACACGCTTTGGCGACGATCGAACCCCTACCCTTCAATGGCAACCTTCGATGCACCGAATCGTGAAGTGTGTGTTCTCAAACGAGATCGAACCAACACGCCGCTCCAAGCCCTCGTCACCTTGAACGATCCAGTCTATGTCGAGGCGGCCCAGGGCTTGGCAAGACGCGTTGTTGTCGTTGACCTGCCTACCGGTTCGCTGGAACAACGCATAGAACGGGTTTTTGAATTGGCCCTCTCACGGCACCCCATCGCTCGCGAGACGGAGGCAATCACCAAACTCTATCGCGAGACTCGGAGCGAACTAGCAATCGATAGCGATCGAGCTAGCAAACTCGCGACAGAACCAATCGGCCCACTGCCGTCGAATGCAGATCAGGTCGAACTCGCAACATGGACTACCATTTGCAACGTTATTTTAAACTTGGATGAATTTTTGATGACGCCCTAAACTTGAACCGTAGGCATGAGAGCTTGTTGATTTAATGTGATTTGCAAAAATAGTAATTAGCCGATGGGCGCCAGCCCCGGTTGTTGGCGAGTCAACCGACGCTAACGCGTTGCGGCTAATTAAATCAACAAGCCGATGAGCCGCAGGTTTAGCACTACCAACCCGATTGCACCATGAATTCAATTATCGAACAACAACTCGCATTGCGAACACGACGCTATTTCCTCGGCCAATCATCGACTGGCCTGGGTTCTCTTGCGCTATCGAGCTTAATTGGCACCTCTCCGTCGAGTACTGCCGCCGACTCACTTGCAACCAAAGCAGCTCACTTCGGGCCTAAGGCAAAGCGAGTGATCTACCTGCATATGACCGGATCGCCTCCCAACCTTGATCTGTTCGACTACAAACCCAAGCTGATAGAACTCAATGGCCAAGATGCTCCCGACTCGGTTCTCAAAGGCAAAGAGTTTGCCTTCACCAAGGGGATACCAAAACTTCTTGGGACGTCGCATCAATTTATTGCATCAGGAAATTCCGGAGTGTTACTCTCGGATTGTTTGCCGCATTTGCAGGGTGTCGCAGACCATCTTTGCCTTGTTCACAGCATGCACACCGACCAGTTCAATCACGCTCCTGCGGAGTTGTTGGTTTATACGGGTTCGCCGCGCAGTGGCCGTCCTTCGTTTGGCTCATGGGTTTCGTACGGACTTGGCAGCGAAAACGAGAATTTGCCCGCGTTCGTTGTATTGATTAGCAGTGGCGTTCAGCCGAACGGCGGCAGAAGTTCATTCGGCAGCGGCTTTTTGCCCAGCGTGTTTCAGGGTGTTCAATGTCGCTCGCAAGGCGATCCCGTTTTATTTGCCTCCGATCCGGCTGGCATGGATCGCAAATTGAGGCGCAGGACCTTAGATACGCTCAGCCAACTCAACGCTATACAAGCCGAAGAGCTTGGCCATCCAGAAACACAGACACGCATTTCGCAATACGAACTTGCGTATCGCATGCAGACGAGTGTCCCTGAAGTCATGGATATTTCCAAAGAGACTCAGGAGACACTTGACGCATACGGTGCCAAGGTAGGTGCTGCCAGCTTGGCCAACAACTGCTTGCTTGCCAGGCGACTCATCGAGTCCGGAGTTCGATTTGTGCAACTATTTGACTGGGGCTGGGATTTTCACGGGACGGGTCCAGCCGAAGATATTCGCGATGGCCTGACCAAGAAATGCGAGACCATGGATAGACCTGTCGCTGCCTTGATTAAGGATCTAGAACAACGCGGGCTACTGGAAGATACGCTCGTGATTTGGGGCGGCGAGTTTGGTCGAACTCCATTCCGCGAAGGACGAACCGCCGTAGGAGCTCAACTGGGTCGCGATCACTATCCAGATTGCTTCACCATGTTCATGGCAGGCGGTGGTACAAAGGGAGGCTTCGACTATGGCAGCACCGATGAACTTGGTTTTTCAATCGTAGACAAACCGGTGCATGTGCATGATTTGCAAGCGACTTGGTTGCACCTGTTAGGATTCGATCACACCAAGCTTACCTACCGTTTCCAAGGACGCGACTATCGACTCACGGATGTCCACGGCAACGTCGTCCATGATTTGCTTGCATAAGCCGACATGTGGGTCAGCGGCTCCGCCCGCTGACCTCTCCGCTCCCTGCGAACGGAGTCGCAAGTCCACATTCCATTCAGCGGACTATTTTGCGAACGGAGTTGCAGGCCTACAATCCATTATCAGACTACCTACGGCGTTTTGAGCGAGCGCTGATCTTGCGACGCATCGGATTCAAGCTTCGCTTTTTCACATCGACCGACGAGGCAATTTTCGTTGTCGACGCCTCGTCGGAATCTTGCAGCAACAAAGGTGTAGAGACCTTTTTTGTGATACCAAAATCTTGTGCTAACGGATCGGCAATCAAGAGCCGATTGATCCGCTGTTCGATTTCGGTCAACAAGTCCCCTTGGCCTTTAAAAATAAAAGTGAACGCAATTCCATCGCGTCCCATGCGTCCTGTGCGTCCGACGCGGTGAACGTAGTCGTCCACTTCGTCAGGCAAATCATAGTTGATGATGTGGGAAATCGTCGTCACATCGATGCCTCGGCCAACGACATCGGTCGCGACAAGAATTTGGATGGCACCACTTCGCAGCGATTTGAAAACCGAATCGCGTTGCGTTTGGTTCATGTTTCCATGAATCGTGCTGAGCCGCATATCCGAGAGTTCTGGGATTCTGTGAATTACCTTTTCGAGCTGGTTATGTAGTTTGGCCGTCCCGAGTTTAGTTCTGCAAAAGATAATCGTTTGCGGTGGTTTTTCTCGAGTCAGCAACTGGACCAGGACGTCAAATTTGCGATCAGGCGAGACGGTAAGATAACGCTGTTCGATAGTGTCAACGGAAACGTCCTTTTGAGAACAGTCGACGTGGACAGGTTCGAAGAGATATTTCTGCGCAAGTCGTTTTACCTCTTCGTCCAGGGTAGCGCTCAAAAGGAGTGTCTGGCGATTTTCAGGGCAACGTCGCAAGATACGTTCTATATCGGGTCGAAAGCCGATATCGAGCATTCGGTCGGCTTCATCCAGCACGACACACCAAATATTATTCAGTTTGAGTGACCCTCGATTGATATGGTCAATGACGCGGCCCGGTGTTCCGACGACAACTTGGACAGCGCCCTCGAACGCTTTTAATTGTTTGGTCATGTGCTTGCCGCCAGCAACTTCTAAGATTTCGGTGGGGCAGCCGTATGCGAGCTTGACGAATTCTCCGTGGACTTGAGCGGCGAGCTCGCGGGTTGGAACCAAAACTAGGGCTTGGGGGTAGCGAGACGCCCTTAAAGGGTCGAGTTGTTCAAGAATTGGGATGGCAAAAGAGGCGGTTTTTCCGGTGCCCGTTCTCGCCTGGCCGATAACATCGTAGCCTTCCAAAGCCCACGGAATGACGCTAGCTTGGATGGGGCTCGGATTTTCGTAGCCGAGTCGTTTGATGGCTCGCTGCGTGATCTTGGAGAGATGCAGGTCGTCGAATGTTTTTGGCGTTTTCGTTTCCATGGTCCGGTCGATGGATGGTGTTTAGGCCAAGTGCAAGCGGTGGCCATCTCTTTCGTTCTCGATTAAACGGGCATTCTACGATACAGTTTGCTGGCTGATTAGTTCAAAATCCCCTAACGCACTTATTTGTTTCATGGATACCATCCCGTTTCATCTCCCCGACGCCGCCTATGCCTGGTCCGACCTCTCAGAAGCCATTTTGGAGGCAGGTTTCGATGAATCTGCCTCACCAAGTCGAAACCTGATCGATCAATGGGAAGAGCCAGACGACCCCATTTGGTCGATTCTGAGCGCCAATTGGTTGTGCGAAAACGCGATGTCGATCAAAGAACAGATCGACCGGAACGGCCGGAACCGAGCCAGGCTCGAGCAATTTCTGATCTGCCTTGTGCGCAATTTTCGCCAAGCAATTGCGACAAAAACCTCGTATTCGGACATGGAACAGCTTCAGCGATTGGTGTTGGTGCAACATGTTGCTGAGCTATATACCCAGGTGCACGGCTGGGGACTTCAACGGTGCGAAGGGAGTCTTCTGCAAGTTCTGTTCGCAAGCGGACACTCGACTGCGATCCATCTCGGAGTCGAGTTGTTACTGACAAAGCCGCCAATCGATTGGGCTGAAGTTTCGCTTTCGTTGGCCCCGCTGATGCAATCGAAAGTTTGGCGAATCGAGGACGTATTTCCCAAACTGCTCCAAAGTACAGTCCCTGCGGTACTTGCGCCGGCGCTGGATGTGGCGAACTATGCGGTTCGAAGTCGCAGTCTGGTCGATCACCCGGCCAAAGGTGATTTGGGGACTTTGCTGCGACTGATGGGCGGATTGGTCAACCAGTTGGGGATGCTCGAGGAAAACCCAGCGCAATTCGGTAGTTCGGTCAGCGCCATTCAAAAGATACTCTTCGACTCGGTTTCGCTGTGTGTTTCGTTGTGCGACACGCTCGGTTTGGTTGGCAGTCAAGACGCCATCCCAAAGCTAACTCAAGCGACACGACTTAGCCATCGCCGAATTCGGACTGAGGCTGCGTTTGCCCTCGCCAAGTTAGGGGACAAAAAAGGGGAGGAGCTGCTGATCGAGTTGGTAGCCGATTGTTCGAGCAGGCAACGCGCATTAGCATACGCCGAAGAGTTGGGAATCGAAGATCGAATCGAAGAACGCTGGACCACGGCTGCGGCATTGGCAGAGTCCCGGCTAGCGAACTGGCTTGCTCAGAACGAGCAGATGGGAATTTCACCGAGTCGGATGGAATTGTTGGATCAACGAACCTTGAGCTGGCCGGGCTTCGAGCAACCACAAGAGTGTTTCCTGTTTCGTTTTGAATACGATCTTCAAGAGTCCATTTACAGCAACGTGGGTTTCTCGGGACCGATGTGCCATACTTTTTCGCAAGATCTTGCCGATATTCCTTTGGACGACACCTACGCAATTTTTGTTGGTTGGGACATCGACCATCCCGATGCATTTGAGGTAGCACCCAATGCTTTGGATGCTCGTATAAAAGAGCGAACGAATCGAATGTTGGACTCGTTGCCGGATCAGATTGAATTGGTTGAAACTTTACTTTGCGTAAGTTTTTTTGAGCACTTTGGGATTCTAGCCAGGGTTTTGATCAACGAAGAACTCAGAATTGCTTTGGTGTCTGAGGACGACAGGGTAACTTGCGAACCGTTTACCACGAAGAATCAAGCGGACCCGATGCTGACGTATTGGCTGTGGCGCGGCCGTACGTTTTTTGAAACAGTCTGAAATACGACAGTCCTTAGCGAGCACCATGTCTTGATCCATCACGACCTTCCATTTAGGAATCAATCTACGTTCGATGGTAAGCGCCGAGGAGCGTCTTATTTTCTTTCGAAATACGCTTCCCTGATTTCCGTTTCGAGCGAAGCCGATTCAGCCATCGCAGACTGGAAACTAGCTTTGCTGAGTGAACAAAGCAATGTCTCTTCGATTGTATAGACACTCGCGTTTCTAGGTTGGCCCGTCAGCAAAGCGGTTTCACCGAAGAAGTCGCCGCTATGCAGCGTAACAACCTCGACCTCGGGTGCCCCTCGCTTGACCACCACCATTCCCTCTCGGATCAAAAAGAACCGGTCGCCAGGATCGTTCTGTCGAATGATTTGTATGCCAGGCGGCAGACTCTCGACTGTCATTTCATCAGCAATCCGGGTCAAGGTCCTAGGTGTTACGCGTTCGAACACACTGCATTTAGCGAGCATTTGCGTAATGATGCCAGCCTCTTTCACAAGAGCATCACTGCGTATTTGGCCATCGACGAGGGTTATGATTCGGTCTGCGACGTCTAAAATTCGATTGTCGTGTGTCACGATCAAGATCGTAGTTTGATTTTCTGTCGCCATGCGTTGAAGCAATTCGACGACGGTACGACCGCTTTGTTCGTCAAGGGCTGCAGTTGGTTCGTCGGCCAGGACAAGCTTAGGGCAATGAACAAGCCCCCTGGCGATAGCAACGCGTTGTTTTTGTCCACCCGACAATTGCCTTGGTTTGTGGCCTGTACGATTGGAAAGCCCAACCTTTTCCAACATTTCCTTCGCAGCTTTAGTGTTTTCGCGAATGGAGTTTCCCGGCCTGGTAAGCTCGAGGGACATTCGAACATTTTGAGTTGCGGTGAGTGAATCGAACAGATTGTGAGCTTGGAAAATGAAGCCAACTTGGCGACGAAAATGGACCAACTGACTTCGACTGGCACCATGTAAATCCTGCCCCAATACGGACAGTTTGCCATCCTGAACACCTCGCAACGCACCGATCAGGGTCAAGAGAGTTGTTTTTCCCGAACCACTTGGTCCGGTCATGATAATGATCTCGCCTGGGAAAACCGTCAGGTTATTGTCGAAAAGGACTTGTTTCCGAAGTTCTCCTGTTCCAAAAAAATGGCGAAGATTGGTGGCGCGAATCGAAGGCTTGATATGCTGAGCGGTTCGGATTCGAGTACTCGCGTCGAAAAGTGTCGCTCTTTGCACGCTTCCCGGCAGCATCGTATCGATATTCCTTTGCTTGAATTCAAAAATAATAAAGACTTGAAATCGCTCACGCCTAGTTTGCAGTGTAATCTATTCTTAGGTTGATTCGCAGCACAGATATCGTTTCCGTTTGCCGATTGCGCAGTCTTTACCAATCCCAAGGATGATGATGACGCAAAGTTTTGCTATGCCTTCGATCGCAAAACGCCTGTGGAAATGCTTAACCCCATCGGTGATATCGGTAGGCTTGGCAATCGTTTTTCAAGCTGGATGCAGTCCGTCCCGTTTGGCCATGTCCGATCCATCGATTCGAAATCTGGATGTAAATCTCAGCGAAAAAGCAAAATCGAGCCAAGTCTTAGCACAGGGTCGAATCCAACCCGTAAAGGGCTTAATTCGTGTGAGTGCGATTCCCGGTGATCGAATCGAGCAGGTTTTGGTACAGGCTGGCCAGACGATACGGAAGCAGCAACCACTGATCGTTCTGCAGAGTCAACAATTGCGAGCTTTGGATCTTGAGGTGGCATCTCTGCGACTCGACGAGGCACGAGCAGTGCGTCAAGTTAAACTGCAAGAAGCAGATCTTGCAATTGACGCTGCCGGTCTAAAATTGCAGTCCGCTTCTCAAATGCTCACTCAAGCCAACTCGCAACTTTCGCTCGCGAAAAAGAGCAACGAACAGGTCGATTCACTTGGTTCCCAGATTTCCTCTCTTCAAAAACTTCGCGAATCGCCTCTGACGCGTGCGGCTATCGGGACAATCGAGTTAGAAACAAAGAAAAACGAGCTAACGAAGTTTTCATCGGTCAGCGAGCAAACTCTTTTCGCAGCTCAACAAGCGGTAGAAATTTCCAAATTGCAATTGGTTCAAAGTGAGAAAACCTTAACGGCAGCTAAGGAGTCGAGAACGTTTGTTGATCAAGCGACGCCGATTGCAAGCTTAGAAAAACAGATCGAAATCTTGAGGTTGCAGTTTGAACAATCGAAAATTCTTTCACCCCTAGACGGAGTTGTAGTGACCGTGAATGTCGAGGTGGGAGAACGGACAGCACAGCTACCGTTGTTTGAGTTAGCAAATCTAAGCGAGATGGTTTGCGTGGCGGAAGTGCATGAATCGGACGCGGCCAGCATTGCCGTCGACGACCTCGCTGAAATTCGGTCATCGGCTTTGGGGCGAACGCTCAAGGGAAGAGTTCTTCGGATAGACCGAGTTGTTGGAGCTGCCCAAATGCGTTCTCCCAATCCGCTGGCGAGATCAGATTTTCGTTCCATTCCTGTTTGGATTGAGATAGATTCGAATGATGTTGAGGAGGCTGCTCAGCGGCTACAATTGCAGGTCGACGTCTCGATTAGCAAAACGCGTTAGTTCGACGGTGAGGATGAAACTTTGATTATTTGGGCCATATCTAAGGACTAATAGGCGGTTATTGCTTAAACTGGGAGGCATCAACCGTTCCTTTAGTAACGCCTTTTGATGCTCTGCCTTGACGCTCCTATCCAATTCCAATTCAGTCGAGAACACCCTTAATCAAACCGTCGGCGAGCAAATGCGAGCCGAAGAGCTCAGCTTGCGCGCGACAGTTCCGCCAGCACAAGTGCCGGGATATAAGCTAGATCGGCTTTTGGGACAGGGAGCATTCGGCCAAGTTTGGGTTGGCAACAATCTCAACACGGGGCGCACAGTCGCGATCAAGTTTTATCTGCACCGTTCCGGAGTCAACTGGTCGTCGCTGACTCGCGAAGTCAAAAACCTGGTGAGCATGGCTGGCAATCGTTATATCGTTCAAGTGCTTGAAGTAGGCTGGGACGCGGAGCCTCCCTATTACGTGATGGAGTATCTGGAGAATGGATCCCTAGACGATTTGATTCGTGCCCGTGGTGCCATGCCTCCTTCCAAGGCTGTGGAACTGTTTTCCGATATTGCGATGGGGTTAAATCACTCGCATGGGAAAGGGGTTCTGCATTGCGATCTCAAGCCGGCCAATGTGCTGCTGGATCAGGACTGGTTACCACGCCTCGCGGACTTCGGGCAGAGCCGTTTATCGAACGAACAGACGCCTTCGCTGGGAACACTTTTTTACATGGCACCTGAGCAGGCGGATTTAAACGCTGTGCCCGACGCTCGTTGGGATGTGTACGCTTTAGGTGCCATATTTTATTGCATGATTGTTGGGAGCCCACCGTACAAGACGCCCGACACGGTAACTACGTTGGATACCGCCGCAAGTTTGCCTGAGCGACTCAAACGCTATCGCGATACGATTTTCAAAAGCCACTTTCCGCGGGCTCATCATCGGGTTCGCGGGATGGATCGTTGGCTCGTGGGCATTGTAGATCGTTGCATTGCCAAGAAGCCCGAGGATCGGTTTGCCAACGTTCAACAGGTCTTGGCCGCTATCGAACGCCGACAGTTGGTTCGATTACGTCGACCACTCATGCTGCTCGGGATAGTGGGCCCAATCTTGTTATTGGCCGTGATGGGGTTGTTTGCTTGGCGTGGTGTTTTGTTTGCCAAAAGCGATACCTCGGATCGGTTACGGGAGTGGGCGTTGGAAAGTAATTTGTTTGCTGCCAAGTTTGCGGCTAGAACTCTCGAATCAGAGATGGCTTCGCTGTTCAAGTTGATCGAGGAGGACGCTCGCCGGACCGAGCTCGAGACTCGCTTTTTGGCTTGCGTCGACGAAGCAGGCGAGGATTTGCTGCATTCGCTGGCTACGGATCGAACGCCTCCCGAGAGCAAAGCTAGGCTGGAAGCGCTCGCAAGCCGAATCAAATTGGAGAAGTACCTTGAGGAACGCTTGACTGAAATAAAATCGCAAACAGGTAGTTCACAGAAACCAGCTCGCTTTGACAGTATGTTTATTACGGATAGGTTTGGGACGATGCTTGCCGGGGCATTCACATCGGACCGCATCGCAAACCCTATCGGTGCCAACGTAGCCTACCGAAGCTATTTTTCCGGCCAGAAACGGGACCTCGACGAAAAAACACCACCGCGCAATATCCCTCGAACAACATCTTCCCAAGTAAGCGTGCCGTTCAAATCGAAGACCACGAACCGAAATAAGATCGCTGTTTCCACACCTATTTCGGTGATGCTGAACGAAGACCCAAATAATACGAACGAACAACCTCAACAGGTTGAGGGCCTGTTGGTGTTGACCATCAACGTTGGCGATTTTGAGTTGCTATCGGAGGACGACGAACGAGAATCTTCAGATCAATCAGGTTCGGCGGCTCACAAAAATCGCTTTGCCGTTTTGGTGGACGGACATGAAGGGACTCGCGAGGGGGTTGGAATCCGAGAGGGTACTCTGTTGCAGCATCCGATTTTCAGAAAAATGGTCGTCGCGAGCGCTTCTCTTGATGAACAAGGAATCCAATATCAAATCGATGACAAAATGCTAAAAAAGCTACAGGAGGGCGGGACGCTTGAATACATCGATCCTGTCTCTATAGATCCTCGCGGTCGTGAATTTTCGGGCAAATGGATTGCGGCGATGCAACGAGTTGATATTTCAAGAAGAGTCTCCGAATCGCGAGAACGCAAACAGTCGACGGATCTTTGGGTGCTCGTACAGGAGCGAGCTGACTCTATTACCGCGCCCGTTGCATCTATGGTCACGAGGTTAATCCGGGAGGGATTGATAGCCCTTTTGGCCTTGCTGGCCGTCGTCAGCATGCTTTGGGTTGTTGTACTTTGGGTGATGCGGCTTCCCGATAGCTTTGCTTCGGTAGTCCGTTCGCGAAGCAGCAGCGGGACCGAAATGACGGGAACGGCAAACGAGGCAACGTTAGATGCGGAACGATAGAAAGCTGTGAACCTGGTCGCAAATGCCC
>JAYVPE010000010.1:0-2930 GCA_043757575.1 Pirellula sp. | reverse complement strand
GGCAATTACATGGATCGAATGGGTAGCCATGGCGATGGCCCGCTCCAATTTAGTCGACCTCAGAGTTTGGCTATCGATGACGACGGACTCCTTTGGGTCGCAGACTCATGCAACCATCGGATTCAAGTGATCGATTGGCGTGAACCAAAGCCTCGTTCCGTAACGATTTTTGGAAAGCAGGGCACTGAACTTGGTCAATTTCAATATCCGTATGGGATGGTCTTTGCTAAGGATGGAACCATCATCGTCAGCGAATTCGGAAACCATCGCGTACAAAATTTGGACCGTAGTGGCAAACCGCTTGCCAGTTGGGGTGTCGCCGGTAATTTGCCGGGAGAACTCAACCAGCCATGGGCTGCAGCGGTCGATTCGAAGAACCGGGTCTACGTAGTTGACTCCGGTAATAACCGTGTTCAACGCTTTCACTTTTGAATTGACTTATCAGGGAACATGTTTCAAACCGCATATTTGGGAAAACTGCTCGGTATCAAGGTCTATATTCATTGGACCTTTTGGTTTCTAGCTCTCTATGTTGGACTATCCAACATCCGACACGGATTGGGTCCAGCAGCTTCGGCCGTCGGGTTTATCTTTGCCGTCTTTGGATGCGTATTTTTGCACGAGATGGGGCATGCACTCGCTGGCAAATGGTTTCGCATTCCCACCCTGGACATTACTTTGTATCCGATCGGGGGTGTTGCTCGTATGGCCGATTTCACACGATCGCCATTTGTTGAATTGATGGTTGCAATTGCCGGCCCCATGGTCAACTTAGTCATCGCATCTGGCCTGTTTTTAGGGCTTTCCATTCGAGCCAGTCTCGATCAAATCTCCCCCGAGAGTATCGGCGCATTCGGACCCTTAGAACAACTTTTAATTGCCAACGTAATACTCGCCGTATTCAATATGTTGCCTGCGTTCCCAATGGATGGAGGTCGGGTTCTGAGAAGCATACTCGCTATGTTGATGCCTTATGCCAAGGCCACACGTTATGCAGCTCGCTTTGGTCAAGTCATGGCGGTGCTCATGTTCGTCACGGGATTATTTTGGAATTGGCCATTAATGATTATCGCCATCATGGTCTTTCTTGTTTGCTCTGGCGAATTGCTCAAAGAGCGTCTAGTTAGAGTCGCGACGCAACTTGCACAGAACCAACAACCGTACAAGCCATCCGAGGCTTCAGTTTCAGTAATCGATACGATTGACGCAGTGGAAGTACGTCGCGTTCCATTATGAGACGACTACACTGATCGAAAGGCTTCGTTGCTCGCATGTAGTTTTGGTACGCTATACGCAGTGTCTCCTGCGAATTTGCACCTCCCACACTCGGTTGAAGGCAAAGTATGTTCTGGAAACTCATTCACATTCGGTTTGAACTTGCGATTAACACTGGCTTAGTTGCAACCGTGTTGGTCATGTTTGTCCATTCTGCAACCACTCTTGCCCAGCAACCCAAGCCTCCATCGCGTGAAACTATGTGGAAAAAGGTCGATGACGCCGTAAAAAAGGGACTTCCAAAATCTGCAATCGAAGAACTTCAACCCGTCATTGATTCCGCATTAGCAGACAAAGCCTACCCAGAGGCCATCAAAGCTATCGCAAAACGTGTGCTGCTCGAAGGACAAATCGAAGGGAAAAAACCCGAGGAACACATCGCTCGGATGAAAGCCGAAATCGCGAAAGCACAACCCGAAATGCTACCCGCAATGCGTGCTATCTTGGCTCAGTTTTACTGGAGCTACTTCGAACAAAATCGCTGGCGTTTTGGCCAACGTACTGCAACTGCGGCTACGCCAAGCGATGACTTCACGACTTGGGACCTGCCGAGGCTGTTTGCCGAAATCGACACGCTCTATACCCAAGCCAGCGTTAACGAAGCCCAACTCCGAGCAATCCCCATTGGCACTTACGACATCCTGTTTGCCAGAGGGACAGTACCCGACAGCTACCGGCCGACACTATTCGACTTCATCGCGTTTGCCGCCGTTGATTTCTATTCCTCAGGTGAACAAGCCGGTGCAAAAGCCGAGGACGCGTTCGAAATCGAGGCTGCCAGTCCTGCCCTAGGACCAACAACGGATTTCATTTCTTGGAAGCCCAATGCCACAGACGCCGATTCGCCGAAAATGAAGGCCATTAAACTGTACCAACGTTTGTTGGCCATCCATCAAGACGACGAAAACCGAAGTGCTTACTTCGACGCTGACTTAAGCCGCCTCCAATTCGCACATGCAAACGCCGTCGGTGAGGAAAAAACAAGCCGATACAAGGCCGCGTTAAAAAACTTTGCGGAGGCAAATGCGAAACATGAACTATCGGCGACCGCCCGACATCGATGGGCAGTTGTGCTTCAAAGCGAAAACGAGTTGGTTGATGCACGCGAAATTGCTACACAAGGCAAGAACGCGTTTCCTACGAGCGTCGGTGGCAAACTTTGTTTCAACACCATCGCGGACATCGAAGCGAAAAGCATCAACATCACTACGGAGCGAGTGTGGAACAATCCCTTGCCGATGCTGCGAGTCTCTTATCGCAACATAAACAAAGTCTATTTCCGCGCAATTAAAGTCGACTGGACCTCGCGGTTTGGAAAAGATCGGTGGAGTCCAAGCAACCTCAACCAATCCGATCGCGATCAGTTTGTTAGGCAAGCACCTGTGTTAGCTTGGACCGCTGACTTGCAACCGATCGATGACTATCGAGACGCCACACACGATGTCCCAGCCCCGAAAGAACTTAAGTCAGGCTACTACTTTATCATCGCTAGTGCACGTGCCGATTTTTCCGACAATGACAACGCCGTCGCGGCATGTGATGTCTGGGTTAGCAACCTAGCCATTGTTCTTCGACAATCGTGGGGAAGTGGCAGACTCGAGGGGTTTGTCCTCAACGCCAATTCTGGTGAACCAATCGCTAATGCCAAAGTACGA
>JAYVPE010000009.1:0-2940 GCA_043757575.1 Pirellula sp. | reverse complement strand
CTCGCACCGTTTCACGCCAGTCCAGCGATTTGCTGTCGCAGTCGACTATTTCCAAGAACTCTTCCATTCGGCATTGTCGAACAAATTGTTGCGCCTGGACTGCGTCGCTGGCAGAATGGTCGATCCGAAGCGTAAAGGCCTTTAGGCGGGCGGGCGATTCACCCCGTTTGAGCAATCGGTCAAAAATTGCGATCAATACAGCACCGGAATCAATGCCGCCGGAGAACAAGACTCCAATCGGTTCGGCTGCTGGGATCGTGTCGAGCCACCTATCGCATTCTTGTGAAAGTCTGGCAACGTATTGTTCGCCAATGATCGCTAGGTCGGCTGGAAGCGAATTGCGTGCGGGGGTAAAGAACCGTTGGTACTTGGGATTTGGATCCGGGCAGCCCAGCAATTCAATTTGAACAATGTAGTGAGCGGGCACCATGCGTGTGTAGGACGGATGGAACTGGTCGGCGATTCCCATTTCTGTGAGTCGCTCCACGATCTCATCTATTCGCTCAGCGACAATTAAACAGGGACCATCGACAAGCTTTGCTAAGAAATAACGCAGGGGGCGTCCAATGGACCTCGCCATTCGCACCGACTTTCCCTTGGCAACCATAATTGCAAATTGACCGTCGATTCCGCCAACGAGTTTTTCATCGCCGGACTCTACTCTTCTTTCCGCTTCGGCATAGTCCATATTCAAGAGAATGTTGCCCGATGGGTCGAGTAAGTTTTCGATCCGCGAAAGGTATTGATGGGTCATGAGAGGGGGAAGCCCGATTGTATTGAGGAAGTTTAAAATGGGTCGAATGGCGGAACATCGATCAACAAATAGAATACCGTACACGAGAAAGTGGAATAGGCTTCCGAATTGTCTTTTCCGAACTCCGGCACGCTGGAGTCAGATCCCACCGGTTATGATACCGTTTGTACGTAGAAGACGTCGACTCGAATGATTGGAAAGTTTTATGTTCATTTTTCGTATTTGGTTCGTTGGTCTGATTGTGTCTACAATATGCCTATCCGATGCTTTTGCTCAGCAGCCTCAACCAGTAGGACTAGTCGTCCTAGCAAAAGGTCTGATACGGATATCGTTGTCGGTGCCGGGAGATCCAGTGAACTATCGTGGGACGCGATTTGACCATTCAGGCATGATCCAGAAGATTCAATGGGGTGACCACCAACTTTGCGAACGCTGGCACTTGGGACCATTGAATCCCGACGCGAACGATGATGTGACTGGTCCGTGCGAAGAATTTGGTAACGCAGCACCATTGGGCTACATTCCCAATACGCCCGGCTCAAACTTCGTCAAGATTGGAGTCGGTGTGCTCAAGCAGCCCGAGGAAAGTCAGTACCGCTTCTCGAATGCGTATGAATTTGTAAAGCGAGGGGAGTGGACGACAGAACACGACGAGTCCTCAATCACTTATCGACAGCGATTGTTCGACGATTCGGTTGGCAAATCCATTGGCTATGAATACGAAAAGACTATTCGTGTCACCGATTCGGGTTTCCGAATCGAGCATCTTTTGACGAATATTGGGCCACGTTCGTGGAACACGGATCATTACAATCACAACTTTTTCTTGATTGACTCAGACAAGGTAGGGCCGAACTACGAATTGCAACTTCCGTTTGCCATCACTGCAATCAATCGAAAAGCTAGTTTTGAGGAAACAGCGAACGTAGTCGACAAGACCATACGATTTCGAGAGCTAGTTGGCACGAGATCATTTTTCGCAGAATTGTCAGGACATCGAAACCAGATCGGTGATCACCAATTCAAACTTCTACATATCCCGACTGGGCTCACTATTGAATGCAAGGGTGACAGTCCGCTTAGCAAAATGAACTTCTGGGGAATGGGAAACACGATTTGTCCAGAGCCGTACACTCAAATCAGCTTGGCGTCGAACAGCACATTTAAGTGGAATCTGGGGTACACCATCGCAACTGGTGGAGAGCTCCCTTCTCGTTGACCGAATCGGTAAACTGCGTATCCCGTTTCATTAGATTTTTAAGGAGGTTTTCATCAACGAGTCGAGCGATGAGCGACCACGGTACTGATCCTATCAGCCGTTGGGCGTTAGCCCCGGTTTCCAATCACAGCCCGATCACATTGAACCGTCGGCAATACATAATCGCGGCTAACGCTGGGCTGCTGATTTTTAGGATGTTTTAATCATGAACAACGACGAGCCATTTGGCTACTTCATTTCGTTCACCATTTACGGCACGTTTGTTCAGGGCGATGCTCGATGGTGGCGGTCGCGCACGAAAGGCACTCAACCGCCGCAACCGCTTCTGGAGCAATGGCATCGCGATCGTCTGAACCACGACGTCATGCTCTTGAACGACGCACAGCGCAATGCGGTCGAAAATGAGATTGATCGACTTTCCCAGTTTCGGGGCTGGAAACTGTGGACTGCGAACCCGCGATCCAATCATGTTCATGTCGTGGTTACGGCATTGGGATATTCGGGCGAAAAGGTTCGTGACCAACTCAAAGCAAATTCCACACGAGTGTTGCGGGAAAGCTGGCCAGTGTTTATCGAGCGACCTGTTTGGTCGGTTGGCGGTGATTGGGAGTGCATCAACACCGAGGATGATTTAGAACAAGTGATCACGTATGCGAGTGAAGCTCAAGATCAGATGGAACGCAAATGATTTTCAACCGGTACTGCAATCAGCCGAACGGCGTCAGCCGAGGTACTGATCCACCAAAAAAACCGGGGCTAACGCCCAACGGCTGATATTTCTCGTGGGAGTTTTCTTCCCTCGCATGCCGTACTTTGCTTGACTGACGTTGTTAGAAAAACAGGTGTCTTTCTCTAACGAGGCAAAAGGTGAAAAATGCACGAGAACATAAAAAAAAGACTGTTGAAACGCTCGATGCCAATCGCATTCAGTTTCGTGACTTCCGGAAAGATTACGCGAGTACCGTGG
>JAYVPE010000008.1:0-2940 GCA_043757575.1 Pirellula sp. | reverse complement strand
CGGACCAGAAAAAGCGATATGTCTTAGGAAACCACTCCAACCTCTACGTGCTATCACGGACAAGTGGCGTTTGCGAAGAAGTAGAATATATCGGTCACGCGCCCTCTTCTATCGCGGTACCTCCCGTTTGGATCCGAAACCAATTGATCCTCTTTGAAAATGAGGGGGCGAACTACTGCTTGATGCGAGTATTTCAAACCAACGACGAGGGACTCGATATTCAAGTCGGTCAAAAGCCGATTCGTTTCCGAGGCCATGTTGTAATTGCGCCCCAAGTGGACCGGCGACGATTGGCGGTCGTGACGAATCTGGGCGAAGTTGCCATATTGGAAGTGGATGCACTCAATTCAAAGGACAAAGTCTATAAACAAGTGAACTTAGTCGAAAACGAAGTTGTTCCCAAGTTGACTTGGCCATTGATGATAGGAAACGATCTGTTGCTCGCTTCAACGCGACTTGCGCTCTACCAAGTGCAAGAAAGTTCGCAAAAACTAAATCGGCAGTGGTTGAAGGACGAGGGCGATCAATTTACTTCAAGGCCGATCAAGACAGATGACTACGTGATTCATTCTCGAGTCGTGCGAGGCAATCTGGGAGTTCGCGTTACAGCGATCACGCTGTCTACAGGGGAACTAGTTTGGGAAACGGATATCGGTGTCCCAGTAATCTCTCTTTCGACGGACGGAAAAGGCTTTTTGGCGATCACATCCCAAGCTGCGGCTTTTCCTTTGGATGGCAAATCCTTTTCAAATAAACTTCCGATTGCTCCGGTGGAAAATCTTGGTCGAAATCAGCGAGCAATGATGTTCGTCTCGCCTCTCAAGCTGAAGGATTCCCGAATCGCGATTCTAAATCAAGCGCAGGGAAATCAGTTACTGTTGGTGGACACCGTGCGTCGCACAACAAACCCGACCAAGATGCTACCGCTAGATTTAGGAGATTCGTTTCCGAGCAACGAACCCATAGCAATCGGTAACGGTAGCATTTTGGTTCCGTTAGATAATGGCCAAATCGCTATGATTGATCCCGAAAAGGGCAAAATGATTGGTTCGCCTTTCCAGCCTTCGATGCAGGCAGGAGAGCGACCCAAGTGGCTTAACCCTGTTGTTCTATCGGACAAGCAAACGGTTATCGTCGCAGACCAGCAGCGCTTCATGTACAAATTGTCGACCGGCAAGCAGTTGCGAAGTATTACCTCTCAAACGCTTGAAAAGTCGCTCAAAGGCAGGCTGTCGGTCATCAAAGATGTCATCGTCGGTGTATCTGCTGGCGCGTCAGGTGATCAATTGGACTTCTACGATTCCAATGAGCTCAAGCGATTTACCGCTGTTCCAGTCGAAGGGCGTTTTACTTGGGGACCTTATGCGCTCGACGTCGATTCCAAGAGTTACCTTTTGGCATTAAGTGATATCGACGGACTGGTAGTATGCGACGAGACAGGCAAGCGACTTTGGACCAAGTCGCTTCAAAAAACAGTGATGGTAGGGCCTCCAAGTGTCCTAGAATCGGATTGCATTCTCACATCGACGAGCGGCGATTTAATCCGTATTTCTCTGATCGATGGCAGTGTTGTCGCTAGGGTTCAGGTAGGCGAACCTATCAGCGGTCCTCCGCTCATTTTGCCCAAGGTAATGCTCGTTCCCTGCGATGAAGGAATTGTCCTGACCGTACCAATTCCCACGGCTTCAACCGAAAATGCAGGTGAAAGTCGATGAGGAGACAATGCAATCGCACCTTGTATTGGATTTGCATTTGCCTGATCTCGCTCACAACGTTTGGATCTAGTGCGGACGCCCAGCAGGACAAACTCTTAGGTGAGATTGGCGTGACTGGTTCCGTACTCGATGAAGCTCCGTTTGACGTCATCACCTTAAAAAAGGACGCTGGAAATCGAAGTGTCAAAGTAAGCCCCATCGATTTCCCTGGTCGCAAAGTCCCTCAGTCGCCGAAGGATACCGATAGATTTCGCGTCACTTTTACTCTGTTTCCAGATCGCGTCTACGAGATCCTTTGGAAAGAAATTGAAAAAGTGGTTCTTTTTGAAGAGTTGGTTTTGCAACGGGCGAACGTTCTCCTGGAGCAAAAGAGGTTTAGTGAAGCATTCGAACACCTTGATTTCTTGTTGAAGAATTATCCTCAGACGCAAGGGATTCAGAAGCTTCGGCGTGACTTTTTGTTCCGTAGTGCAACAGAGATGGCGGGGCAGCGCCGTCTGCCTCATGCGCTCGGGGTCCTCGAAGAATTTCAACGAGCGTTCCCTGACGATAAAGACAAGGATAAAATACGGAACGCAATTTCCAACGTTTCCAGTCAATTGGTTGAGTCGTATTTCGGTGCCAATGATCTCGCAACGGCGAGAGCTATGATTATCCGCCTAGAGAGAGACTACAGCAAGGAGAAAGAGCCGCTTCCCGTCGTTGTAAAGTGGCGAGGAAAGTTCCTCGAATTGGCAACTGGATTTCGCGACATTGCGATACGTGAGCGTGATGCGGGTGACTACTCCAAAGCACGGCAAGCTGCATTGAGAATGCTCGCAATTGAGCCGGACATCGAAGGAGGGAAGCAGTTCCTAAACGAACTAATTTTGGCATATCCGATGATTCGCGTGGGTGTATTCCAGACTTCGGACAAACCGAACACTTCGTCGCTAGCAGACTGGCCGTCGTTTCGAATGGGCCAATTGATTACTACTCCGCTGTTTGAATTTCGAAGCACAGGTCCGGAGGGGGGGCAATACCGTTTTCGATACGGCTCCTTCGTACATAACGATGATCGAACTGAACTGGATCTGATGATCCAAAATCCAGGAAAAGTTAGTGTACCTGACAGTTTAGAAATGGCTCAAGCGTTTCTCGATCGAGCCACGGTTGGGAATGCTACTTATGTTCCAGGCTGGGCATCGATCGTAGACTCTGTATCTGTCTTTGGGACAGAAAAAGT
>JAYVPE010000007.1:0-2943 GCA_043757575.1 Pirellula sp. | reverse complement strand
AACGGGAGTGCTTGCTAATCCAGACCCAATGGGACTTTGAAAGTACCCATCTTGCCCTTTAGCTTCGAGGCTAAGAACAAAAGTGGCAAAGGTAATTGAAAGCAGCGTTCGCGATCTCATGATTCATATATTCAAAAGTCAATTATTTAACGTGAACACAGTCATCCTTTCGGTATCGTCAGGTTGAGACATTTCCGCTTAAGTCAATTCCGAATAAGACTTCCGATTGTACTACTCAGTAAAAGGCTTCCTTGCGAATCGAAGATAGTTATTGAATCGATTGTGGCGTTCCGAAAAATCGGATGGTGCAGGTGGTGCAGATCATTGCGGTCTGCCCGCCTTGGCAATCGCTAGCAATCAGGGAAAGTGAAATGACTCAACGGCAAGGAAAACTTGGCGTGCAATCGATTCTGAAGTTATGGGCTTCGGTGCCGTGCGTATTGCTCGTTGTACCCATTGGTTGCAAGGCACCACAGATTTGTTGCAACCCATGCTACGTTTCGAGCGAGATCTTGTGCAGAACCTCAATAGACATTGCGAAGATCCCACCCTGTACAGAGATTCTTCCGGCAGGTGTGATTCTCGAAGACGGTCTTGACGAAGCAGAAGCCGTTGCCATTGGCTTGGCGAATAACTCCCTTTTTCAGGCCGCGTTGGCACAATTGGGAATGGCTGGCGGCGATTCGGTGCAAGCAAGTCTAATAGCTAACCCGCAAGTGCTCATGTATTTTCCGTCGGGCGCCAAAGAAGGTCAAACCACGATCTATGCTCCTATCGAATCCTATTTTTTAAGGCCAACGCGAGTCAAGGTTGCCAATCGTGAGTATCGTCGCATTGGCGATCAGCTCGTCCAAAACGGGCTCAATGTGGCTCGCGATATTCGGTTGGCCTATATCGAATTGGCTTTGGTTACAGAGCAATCACGACTAGCCACAGAAGCAGTCGAAATTCGTCAGAGCATAGCCGACTTGACTCGCACTCGATTTAAAGATGGCGACATTAGCGAATTGGAAACCATCTCATCCAAAGTCGATGCGTTGAATGCAAAAGCAATCAACGGAGTGCAAAAGCAAAGCATTTCGATCAGTCAAGCGAGATTGGCTTCGCTCATCGGAATTCCAACTACGGATACACCACTGGAACCAACCAAGCTGGAAACAATCAGCACTTCTGATCTTGACGAGCAGCAACTGATTGAAACGGCGTTGGCTTGTCGCCCTGACTACCATGCGGCTCGTTGGTCGGTCGCTGCGGCAATTGAGCGCTCAAATCTATCTCGATGGATCTTTTGGCGAGCTGATAGCGTCGTCGATGTACGCCATGGGACCGACTATACGCGGACTGGTACTGGACTCCGATTTGATTTGCCTATTTTCAATCGCAATCAAGGCGGCATCCTCCGCGCAGACTGGGAACTTAATGCTGCGATGCACACCCGCGATGCGATTCGGGATCAGATCTATCAGGACGTGCGCGTTGCCTTCCGCCAACTAAGTCAAGCACAAGCGAACCTAAAGATCCTAGAAAGTGAAGTGCTTCCAAACCTATCCGAGGCCGTTGGGATTGCCGAAAAAGGCTTTGCCGATGGTGGAACGGATTACTTGTTGGTGCTTCAAACCACCACCCAATACTTGGACGCCCGAGCCAGAATCCTCGATCAACGAGCTGCACTGCGGCGAGCCATGGCAGAACTTGAACGCAGCGTTGGTAGAAGTCTCACTGCCGCTCCTCTGGACATTCCGCAGATGTTGTCCCAAACGGCACCCGTCGATCATCCTGTCCAGACCATTTCAAAAAAGTAATCTACAACTTTTTCAGCGGTATTCGACGCTTCCGACTACAATCAAAATTCAATTCATTCAGGACATTTTTCAACGACATGACTTTGCCGCATATGAGCATCCTAATTTTCGCTCGAATCAGTTTGCAACTGAGCATAGTGGGGGCGATGCTTCTTTCAAGCGGTTGCGGCCCGCGAGCCTCGGCAAAGGCAAAGCCAACCGCTCCCTCCAAGGTCGAGATTGTTCCCCACGAGAGCGATCTCGCGACGATCACGCTCACGAAGGAGGCGGAAGTTCGATTGGGTATTTCTGCGGTTGCATCCATACTCCGACGAGTACAGCAGCACCGTACCTTTGGCGGCGAGGTTATCATCCCGTCTGGTCGATCGATCATGATCGCAGCGCCGATGGCTGGAGTTGTTTCAGGCGCGAGTAGTTCAAGGCTACCGGCGCCTGGTTCCAAAGTGAAAGCAGGTGAGGTTGTTTTGGCACTGACTCCAATTCTCTCGCCAGAAAGGGATGTACCCACTCCCGCAGAACAAGTTCAAATGGCAGGTGCCAAGGCCACGCTTGTTGCGGCCCAAGTCACTGCGTTGGGTGACGTACAGCGTGGCCGAGCGGACGTAGTTGCCACTAAGATCACCCTAGACCGAGCCATTAAACTACTTGCCGACCGAGCTGGCAGTCAAAGAGCGGTAGATGACGCTCAAGCTCTCGCCAATGTCGCATCCACCGTCTTAGCTGCCGCAGAAGATCGGTACGCTCAATTGACCAAACTGCTAGCCTCTCTCCAAGGAAAGGCTAGCCACGAGTTGGCGACGGTGCTCAATTTACGAGCTCCTGTCGATGGCGTTATTCGAAGCCTCAATATCTCAGCCGGACAACAGGTCGTTGGTGGAGCATCGCTCTTCGAGGTGCTTGATACCAGCACGGTTTGGGTTCGCGTCCCGGTGTTCGTTGATTTACTGACTGCAATTCAACCGAAAGCGTATGGTCGAGTCGTTTCCTTGGATGGAAAAGCAACGGATCGTTCCTCGCAAATCGAGGTAGACGAGTCGGAACGCGCCTCACCAATCGATGCGCCACCCACTGCAGACGCCGGTAGTTCATCGGCCGATCTCTACTTCGAGGTTTCCAATCTGAGATCGAATTTCAGGCCTGG
>JAYVPE010000006.1:0-2944 GCA_043757575.1 Pirellula sp. | reverse complement strand
GCAACTGAAACTTGGATTGCTTTTCACTAATCGTCATGGTCTGCTCAGGTAACGACGATTTTTCCGAGATGTCGCCAGCACGAACAATCATATAATCGCAACGCGAGACAGACTTGTTGGTTTGCAAAAGCAGTTCCAACGTGCTTCCCTGAGGCAGACGCATTCCCGTTCGATATGGGATCGTTTCGTTGCCCCAGTTTGTCTTTGTGGAAAACTGCAAATACTCTGGATAGGTCACGTTGATTTGCAGTTGAGTCACCAGCGGGGCGTCCACGCTGGTCAGTTGCAGATTCGAGATCCGAGCATCTCCACCCGTAATGCTTAGCCATAGAGAATCGTTTACCGATTCCAATGGCGGACCGTCTAATACAAACGATTGTTGCTGTTTGTCAGCAGTCACTCTACGCATATTGGCTCGGCCACGATTACCGGCACTATCGCGATAATAAACCGTACAAACCTCAGGAACAATTTTCCCTGTCAGTTTCGCCCAAGTTTTAAGCTGGCAGGCTTGGCCTTTGGGAACGGATGCAATGCCGTCGAAAAATGGGACCAAGTAACGCTGCCTTGTATTGCGGCCGGTAAAGGTCGGAACATCCATCTCTATTCCGTCAACGCCTAGCTCTGTCGATCGCGGCCACGGGACATCGGACAAGGCGAAGAAACGCTTCGCCCAATGAAACGTCCACGCAGGCTGGACCAGCGCGACGATGCAACTGGATCCTAGCAATACCCCGAGGACAACCAATTGCATTTGCAGCGGACGGAATCGAACCAAACGGTTGACGTCGACAGATTCGATCAGTTCGGAAGCTCTGTCGCGAGCAAGTTCAAGCAAACCGGAACGCAACGGATGCTCCTCGATCGCTGTATTAACCATCGGTGTTGGACGCGCCGCTTGAACCGTCGTGACAAGCGAGCTTTGGAACTCTGGGTGCTTATTCTCGATGAGCAACGCGAGCGATGAGTCGCTCCATCGAACCCTCCAGCGTTGCCAAAGAAATCGGAATAGCAAATAGAGTGAAACGGTGATCAAAAGGAAGAGCATTACGACACGGACGGCTTGCGGAGATTCCGCTGAGCCTAGTTTCGCTGGGAGATAGTCTAGAAGCCCGAATGTCCAAAACGCTGTCACGACCCAAATCGCAAGAATGATCAAGGACTGGCTGACAACGAATCGTGAAATGAGGCCACGAAGGTCGACCAATTTTTGGCCGATCGACTGGGGAATCGAGTATGCTGATTTGGGTTTGGAACGGAAAACGGTTTGCATTCGACTATTTGTATCAGATTCGGGCTCGATGCGGTTAGTGGAATTCGCCCCCTTTGGGCTTTGAATGCTCCTTGTTAGCCAAAGAATCCGAAATGCCGAGTCCCGCGCCCACCCGAGTTTTTAACCTTGAAGACGCACTAGCCCGGATTATTCATCGTCTATCGAGTTTTCGTTGTAAAGTACCGCTGCGATGGACATTGTAAAAAACATTTAAAAATGCAGACTGCTCTTTGTAACCCGATGCGTAAGCGAGGGATTTTGTGCTGGTCCCTCGCTTACGCGTCGGGTTGTGAATAATCCAGGCTAGTGTGCTTGGAGTCTTCTTTAAAGGTTCAAGGCGGTGCGGAAGGAATCCATGGTTTGCTGTGCTGCTTTCACCGCATCTGGTTTTGAAAAAACTTCTGCGCTCAAGTAGCCCGTATATCCAATCTCCTGTAGCGCGGCGATGACGGGTGGGATATCGAGATGTCCCAGTCCGACAGCCATGCGATTGGAATCCGCAAAATGCACATGGCCGATCGCATGACCGGCCCGACGAATCGAGTTCGCAATGTTCGCCTCTTCGATATTCATATGGAATAAATCGGCGAGGAGTCGAACGTTCGGTAAGCCATCGATTAACTTTAGCCCATGCTCAAGCGTATTGGCCTGATCGGTCTCATAACGATTTAAAGGTTCGAAGAGAACTATGGTCCCATATTGACTGGCATGTCGGCTTAAAATCTCAAGCCCTTCCCGAAGGTACGAATTGGCCGTTTCACGTTTGACGGCATGACTCGATCTACCTTGCATGGAACCAATGATGGCTGGAGCGTTCAATTCGGCGGCGCAATCGATAATGGTTCGAATGAAGTCGATCGCGCGCTTTCGAAGGATTTGGTCTTCGTCCGCCAGTTGCAAACGATGTTTGACCCAGCCCGCACCGGTCCCAACTGCGGCGACGGATAGACAATGGTCTGCCAACGGTTTTGCCAGGAACAAGTGTCGCAACGCATCCGCATCCGGCGGAAAGATTTCGATAGCGTCGAAGCCCATTTGATGAGCTTGGGAAATTGCAATCTTTGCATCGCCCCAAAAAACGAACGGTCCGCCTCGTGCTTCGTCGACAAGAGACAGCGTAATTGCAGACTTCATCAAAACAATACTTTCGAAGAATGGGGAGCGGAATATTGCCAAACGAACAGTGAAAGGGACAGTGGACATTTACCATAAGGGGATGTTTCTGTAGCTTATGACTAAATAGAATAACCTCGAGGAGACTTTTTTGGCTTACTTATGGATGCTGGTTGGGTCAATTTTGTTCGCGATTATGGCTTTGCTGGCCGAATCGCTCAAGGAACAGTTTAGTTACCCATGGATCACAACGGTACGATCTGGTGTGGCCACCGTACTTGCAATCACTTTAGCGCTTTCCGCTGGAGCTAGACTCGTCTTCCTAAAGCCGGTAACCCTTTGGATACGGTCCTTATCTGGCTGGGCCAGCATGATTTGCGGTTTCTACGCGATAACTCATTACGACGTGGAAATCGTTCTGGCATTAACCAACATGTACCCACTCTGGGTTGCAATTTTGTCCTGGCCCTTGTTGGGAATTCTTCCATCGAAAAAAACATGGATTGCATTGATGATCAGTTGCCTCGGGATGTGGATCGTGTATGCGAGCAGCATTGT
>JAYVPE010000005.1:0-2944 GCA_043757575.1 Pirellula sp. | reverse complement strand
AGCTTGTAGCATGAACGCGAGATTGACTCTCGCGTTTTTTTTAGCGCCGTTTTTCCCTGGCATTGGATTGGGGCAACAAACACAATTGCCTCTTGTTGACGGTATGGTTCTTGGCCCAGGACAAGAGAGCAAGGTTGAGTTCACCGTGCTCCCAACAGCCAGTGTCAATTCAAACTTAGTTACCAAGGCGCTACTAATCTCTGTCCTAGATGATGGGCTTCGGAAAACCTATGTAAACTTCAATCGGTGCGGAGCGCCTGTTCAAGTCAACGATAGCCTCCTTAAAATTGAACTGGGGAACAAGTCCTTGGTAGCCGACAAAGCGCAAAGCGTCCCCCCCGGCCCAATTATTAATTGTTCGCAGTTTGATGTGTTCGGGCGTCGCATTTGTTTTGTAAGGAGACCGGACGGAGAGGTCGCAAAAATCGTTCAGGGGATCACGGAGGTTACGCCGAACTTCGTACGAGTCGAAGGGTTGCGAGGCGATAAAGGTGTTTTTGAATGGGATATGAGAGTTTCGCTTTCTAGTCTCGATAGTGAGAAACTTCAAGAAATTTTGATGCTTAATGCAAGCCAGACGAAATCCAAGGACTGGCTCGAGATAGTAAATCTCTTTAGTTCAGCCAAACGCTTTGTCGAAGCCCGTAAAGTATTGGTCCTTGCTATCCAGAAATTCTCGGAGTTGGAAAGCATTAAATCCGAATTGAAGCGGTTGGATCAAAATATTGCCGATCAACTTTTCGCTGCGTCCGAGACGGCCCAACAAGCGGGTCAATTTCAATTTTCAAAACGCATTCTTGAAAACATCAAAAAGGCTGGGTTGTCGATCGAAACTCAACTGAAAGTGGAGGGTAAACTGGAGGCCCTCGCCAATGGTCAGAAAGATCGCGACGAGCTGATTGGTTGGATGACGGAGGACATTGCAAAAATCCCCGACGCACCTGTTAGAGCAGAGATGCAGTCGTTGTTGCCGGAGATCACGGCCAATCTGACTGCGGATACTGCACTTCGGTTCACTGACTACCGACGAAGGAAATCCGATGCGACGCTCAAGCCGGAACAGTTAGCTGCGCTTGCGGTTAGCGGTTGGATCTTTGGTCCTGCCGCAGGCAAGGACAACGCGTTGGTTGTTGCTTCGGGAATCAAAGCTCGACGCTTGATTACCCAGTATCTTTCCAAGACGGTACGAGACGACCAAATTCTTCAAGAATTGACAAAGCTCGAATCTGGTACGCCAGATTTGGTGGCGAAGATTATCGCGAATATGTCGCCGCCAAAACCCACATTGGATTCCGAGGCTGTTTTACATACCATAGCAGCACCGGAAAGTTCGCAATCGCCAAACCAGTCGCCGATTCAGGGTCGATTTGCAATCGAAGTTCCAATGGGCGGGGACATGCTGGGGCGTACAGCCAGATACATGGTTCAACTGCCACCAGAATACAATCCATTCCGACGCTACCCCTGCATCTTTACTTTGCCCGGCGACTTGTCCAATATGGATTGGCAAATTACATGGTGGGCCGGGTATTACTCGCCAGAAGCTCAGTGTTGTTTTGGCGAGGCATCGAAACGAGGTTACATTGTGGTTTCGCCCGATTGGGCTGAACCCAAGCAACCGAGTTATAACTATACCGAGAATGAGCATGCCATGATACTTGCTCCACTCCGCGATGCCATGCGAAGATTTAGCATCGATACCGACAGGGTATTTTTATCAGGCCATTTTATGGGCGCGGACGCTGCCTGGGACATTGCCTTGGCACATCCCGATTTGTGGGCTGGCAATATTGTGATAAGCGGTGAGGCACGGAAATACGTTATTCAGTACATGAACAACGCATATTACGTGCCAAGCTACTTTGTGTCGGGAGAACTAGACAAGTTCACGGAAACGAATGGCAAGGAGTGGGATAAATTGCTTGGCATAAAGCAAATTGACTGTTTGGTGACCCTCTACCGAGGCCGAAAGCCAGACCATTTTCAGGAAGAATTGCCTCGCATTATGGACTGGATGAGTTTCCCGGCACGCGTTCGAAATCCTTTTCCGAAGGAGTTTAAGGCAACCACCTCTCGAGCTGGCGATCGATTCTTCTGGTGGTTCGAAACCAAGCAATTGTTTCAGGACAAATTAGTTCCTCCTCTACTCTATAAGGCCGGATTTGAATATGAAATTAAGTCGACAATCATCAAGGAAAACAACACAGTACTGATGGAAACGGTGCCTGCTAAGAACTTTACGCTTTGGCTTTCACCAGAAATAATTGATTTAGAGAAAGAGATCCATTTTTCGATCAAAGGAAAGCGAGAACGGAGGGATCCGAAGCCAGACTCGCGCGTGATCCTAGAGGATGTTCGAGGACGTGCTGATCGGCAGCATCCGTTTTGGATGCGAGTGGATTTCCCTAAGTAGTTGCGGGGGGCAGAGGCTCCGCCCGCTGACCATTGACGCCGAGGCAACGACAGGGTTTGCCAGCTTCGTTGGGCAAAGAAAAAAAGGCATGTTCAGCGAACATGCCTTTTCAATGTACGAGCCATCGATGTGCCGACGTTCCGCGTCAAAACGCAGATTGCAGGTATCGACTACTTGAGTTCGACAGTAGCACCGGCTTCGGTGAGTTCTGCTTTGACCTTTTCAGCGTCTTCTTTCGAAACGCCTTCTTTGATCTTGGCAGGAACTGCTTCAACCAGCTTCTTGGAGTCCATCAGTGATAGGCCGGTCAAGTTCTTTACAACCTTGACTACGTCCAGCTTCTTCTCACCAAATGATGTCATGACAACATCGAATTCGGTTTGAACTACTGGTGCGGCCGGAGCGGCATCGCTTGGCGCAACCATCATGACACCACCACCGGAAGCGGCTTCGATGCCGTGGACTTCCTTCAAATAATCACTCAATTCCTTGGCTTGCTTGAGCGTCAGGCCGACGATCTTCTCGCCCAAG
>JAYVPE010000004.1:0-10926 GCA_043757575.1 Pirellula sp. | reverse complement strand
GATTGCACTGATAGCAGTTGAGTTGAGCTTGGTTTGCAAAAACCACTCGCAAGTACTCGAGCATTTCACTGGCAGTACCCACCGTGCTGCGATTGTTGCGAGTGCGTAGCTCGCGGGTGATCGCAATCGAAGGCGGCAAATTGGTCAGCGACTCAAAAGATGGTTTATCGATTCGCTGTAAAAACTGGCGGCTATATGCGGAGAAACTTTCGATGTAGCGACGTTGCCCCTCTGCGTACAGAGTATTCAGGGCCAAAGAGGTCTTTCCACTGCCGCTGACCCCGCAAATAACCGTCAGTTGCCCGATTGCGAAATCGAGATCGATCCCCTTCAAATTGTGCTGCCGAGCCCCTCGCAGCGAGATGCATCGAACAGGCACATTCACCGGTCGCTATCCTTAACCATTGCTCATCCAATTGCAAAAAACCTTCGTAACTGCCAATCCTAAGTCTAACAAGCGTGGCCAGCCTGAACATGACAAATTGATTGGATTCTCCCACAGTTCTTATGCCCGTTGGAAATATTCCGCTTATCCTTGTTACAATATTTTTTCGATCTGCTCGCCTAACCCCGCAGATGACATTGGTTGCCCATATTCGCCAAGAAAGTTTCCCATGAGCAGTTCGTCCGTTACCTCCTCCGATTCCAATTCAAGCAAGAATGCCAACGCCAATTCGGATTACGGCAAAACGCGAGGTCCAAAGAAAATTCGAATTTACAGCCATTCGGATCTTCTTTATTGGTGGCCTGTTTGGGTCGTTGGATACATCATGGCAACGATCACGTACTCTCAGGGCACCCCGACCCCGATTGGGGTTATATCGACTAATATTCATACGAGTAGCAATCTGGGATTGATTTTCTTTGGGGTCCTATTTCTGGTCATCCTCGTGACGAATTATTCCGTTCGCGGATTAGCATCTGGAATTGTGATTCTGGTATTGGTGCTTTCCTTTGTGTTGCTCCTCTATTTCAACCAGTGGGAGAATGTATTCGGGTGGTTGCTGAGTCACAAAATCTACCTCAACCTAGGTGCCTACTTTTGGTTTTCGAACCTGATGCTGGGGATGTGGCTTTTCGTAGTTTTTGGCTTGGACAGATTTAGTTACTGGGAGATCGATCCTGGCCAACTAACTCGCGATTCACTTTTCTCCTCAGGCTCGAAGAGCTACAACACACAGGGCATGACGTTGGAAAAACACCAAGACGACCTGTTTCGGCATTGGCTGCTCGGTCTGGGGTCAGGTGACTTGCAGGTTATGACATCGGGTGCGTCTCGCGAGCAAATCGACATCAAGAACGTGCTCTTTGTGGGCCATAAGATTTTAGCGATGCAAAAACTGATAGCAGAAGTGCCCGAAGAGTAACGGCAACATGGATCTATTTCAATATGGATCCATTTCGACATGGAGTCATTTATCGACATGCAAGGGGGCGTTCTTGAATTCCCCCGGCGGCAAGCCAGAAGCAACGGTCCGCTAGCGATTCTGATTCAGCAACACTGTGCGTTACATGCAATGTAGTGACCCCTGTACTTTGCTTGACCCGCCGCAGCAAGTCGTGCATTTCATGCCGGGTCGTTTCATCGAGCGCACTTAAGGGTTCATCCAATAGCAATACAGATGGGCGGAAAGACAACGCCCGACCCAGTGCAACACGTTGCGATTCACCACCGCTCAATCCGGTGATCGATCGCGTTAGTAAATGCCCAATACCGAGTACTTCCGATAGTTCTTGCGTCCGCTCGGCTATAACCGTTACCGACATCTTCCTGAGACGCATTGCGAATTCTAAGTGCTCCCGGACAGTGAGTGTTGGGAACAATGCCAGATCCTGCGGGACATAACCAATCTCGCGGTCAGCAGGAGACCACCGTGTCACGTCGCGGCCATGGATAAGGATTTGTCCCTCCGCCACACGACGCAGTCCGCAAATACTTTCCAGCAGAGTTGTTTTGCCGCGCCCCGTTGTCCCCATCAAAACAGCATACTCACCCGATTCGATCTGAAACGAGATACGAGGAAGCACGAACGCCCCGCTCTTGACCGATACGTTTCGAAGCTCGATCACGAGTTCAATCCTGTCCCAAGAACACGCAAGACCAAAAGCACAACGACGGCCAGTATCACCATCAACAGCGACACGGCAACCGCTGCATCGAGGTTCCCGATACTCAATTCGAGGTACACGGACGTCGAGAGGACCTCTGTACGCATGCGTGTCGTACCTGCAAACACCAGTATCGGTCCAAATTCACCAAGCGCCCGCGCCCATGCAATAGTGAATGCCGTGACAATTCCTCGTCTGGATTGGGGCAATGCGATTTGCCAAAACGCCTGCCCTCGAGTACAGCCGAGTGTTCTCGCCACCTCCTCTGCACGCGGATTCATCTGGTCAAACGTCACACGCATCGTTCTAACAGAGAAGGCGCAGGCTACCGAAAACTGAGCCAGCACAACCGCTGGCCATCGGAAGGCAATCGGAAACCCAAGGCTATCACGAAACCAACCTTCCATTTGCCAGCCGAAAATCGGCTGATGGAATAATATCAACAAGCTTAATCCCAAAACCAACGGAGGCAATACGATTGGGATGTCGACCAATGTGTCGATAATCCATCGACCTGGAAACGAATAACGTGACAGCAAATACCCAAGGGGCGTCCCAACCCACACAGATAGGATCGCCGCGACGGTGCACGACAGTAGCGTTAATTGTAGCGCTGCGCGAATTTCAGGCTTCGCTAAGGCGTTATAAAACTCCCGCGGCGAGGTGAACATCACGTCTGCAGCCAACAGCAAAACAATGAGCAAGATAAAGCACGCAGAGAGTCCACCCATGACAAGAAAAAACAACACGTCCCAACGACTTCTTGGGCTCCATGCGTTGATTGCGTTTTGAGTAGCGGGTGACGACGGTTGATCAAGCATTAGAAAAGAAGTTTGTGAATTGTGTGGCCAAACTAAGGTTTGGGATTTTGCCAACGAAACCCTTCGGCTTGAAAAATTTCTTTCGACTCTGCAGAACAAATTTTTTGAAACAGGCGCTCGGCCAATTGAGCGTTCGGTGACCCCTCGGCCACCGCAAAAGGTTGAACCGCTACCGAACACGATAACCCTGGAATTGGAATCGCATCCAGATAGTCGGCAGCTCCCGCCGCGTTGCTCAAATAAGCAACGGCCGCGTCCAACGATCCGGCGCGCAATTGATTCACCAACATATCGCCTGTCGGAGACTGCACCGTTACATTCTCCATGACCTCCAGTTGAACGCCCCCTTGGCGAAGCGTGTTTTGCGTAAGCCAACCCATAGCACACTGCTTTTCATGTCCGACGCCAACTCGAAGCCCCTTTTTTGAAAGGTCACGGAGAATCTTAATCCCCAGAGGATTCCCTTTGTGTACCAAGATGACTAACTCATTCATCGAGACATCGATAGGCTTAGGGAAAAGCTCGGGCACTTGATTCATGAACTCACGATCGCATGCAAAATAGGCATCGGGATGTTGGCCGGCTTTCATCTGTGCCACCAAAATGCCGCAACCATTGTAGACTCGAGTGACCCGTACTCCCTCGCGGTGCTCAAAAGCAACAATTGTGTCGTCGATTGCAGGACGGAGCATCGAACCCGCGAAAACCGACAGCTCAGGGACATCACTCCAAACATCGCCGCTTGAGATCAGAAAGCCGTGCTCGGAATAATGCTTCAAACCGCGGTCGCGGGCTGCGATATACCTTGCGAAGTGTATCGCGGCCTGCGGCTGTTTGGAGCCGGAAATCACAGCTAATGATACTTGCGATACTATGCCATTCAATTCCGGAAGTTTAATCGGTTCAAGTTCGGGATAGGTCTTCAGCACTGCATCGTACACAATGCCAGCATCCGCCGAGTCGACTACCAAATCATTCGCTACATCGGTAACCGTCATTCGGAAAGCAAGCGTAGCTGTCTCCAGGCGGTCCCAGAGACTAAGTTCGGTCAACGACTCTCGTGTTCGTTTGCCAATTGCGGACGCTTCGGGACTGGATTGCACCACACGAACCTCAGAACGCAAAAGATCGGAAAACCTTTGAATGTTTTTCGGGTTTCCTCTTCGGACAGCGACGACTCCACGCATGGTCGCCAATGGAAGTATTTCGCTGAGCAAACCCTTCATTTTTCCCAATTCGACAAAACTGTCGTCTGCGGGGAGGAACAAGTCACCCGTTCCGCTGACTTCGATCGAGGAAAGCAATGTCTGCGAAGCCCCATATTGAATTTGTATGGACCGGTGAAACTCCTTTTCGTACTGGGCTCGAATCGATTCCACCACAGCTCGATTGCTGGCAGCACAGAATAGAACCAGCGGTTCGGCCTCATCAACTTGATTGTTGCGTACCGGCCTTTTCGATGCCGAAGTGTTCATCAAGTAAAGCAACGCAACTAAAACTACCACCGATCCCAACAAAACCAACGTTTGACGATTCATAGCGGGTACTCCATGAAAATCATTGTTATTTTTTTCTTCCTGGAGGAATCGTCAAAAGCGATGGCGACAGGGGACTCCGTTGCAGTGTTGACACTGTGGGGGGCGTTTCACCATCCTCACCGAAAAGTTCTCGATTCCAACCGGTGGACAGTAACAAATCGAAGCCAGGGTTACGTTCTTTAACTTGACAGGAACAGGCGCCGCAAAGAAACATCGTTAGATCTTCGATGAGGCCAGCGTTTAACTGTTTTGCCGGTATCACTTCTAATGCTCTTCCCCGCCCGAACACTGGTGCAACTAAAGGTTCGTCTTTTTCGCCTGATTCAAATCCCAACATGAGCTGAATCAGCAACTTTTCTAGCGGATCGTTTTGCTCGATTTCCAAAACAGTAAACTTAAGAAATAAGGGGACCTCCGAATAGAGTTCAGAGCCAGGCAAACCAATCCCATCTGGCAGTTCCAGTTGCTTACTCAATCGATCGAGCTCCACGGTCAGTAAATCCCTGGCCGCTTGATTCTTGGCGGTGTCGTTCGATTTGAGCAATAGCCAGACGACCGAATCGCCACTAAGCAATCGACGAGAGAGTTCGCGTCGGATCGGCGAATGAAAGAGGTTGGCTTTCGGCGAGTCCTCGAGGCGTCCGCTCCAATGATTCACCGCCTCACCGCTTCCAAGCGAGGTACTAATCACAATGTAAGGCAACGCCACTTGGGACTGCGTGCGAAGCGTCGACCAAAGTTCTTTCCGTTTCCTGTCTGTTTCCGTGCCGATGTGGCTTCGCGTTATTTCTGCATTGGCCGAGCCACCTTTGTCGACGGCTTCCTTTTCCAGCGTTTGAAGTTGTCGTTCTTGGACGTCTGAGAGATTCCCGTCGTGAAACACGATCACTTGGCATAAATCCGGACGCCAGCGCTCCAATGCGTAGCGAAAGACTGGAACATTGCAGGCGATTGCGATGGTTGCACTTAGCACAAGCAAGGACGCGAGACTGGTCCGAATACATGTTCGATAAAAATACATATGGGTTTCTGCGAAAAGTTCGTGTGTATTGGGTGAACAATAAGTGCGATATGCTGCAAGCCCGACTTTAACGATATGGCTAACTCTGGACAGCCGCACCTACATGGTTGAACGCGTTTCCCTGCTTTTACTACTTACCAAAACACATCAATCTCCCGTCAATTGTCGACAGGAACAGTTTACCGTTTGCGCCAGCCATTCCGTCCCAAGCTGGCAATGTTCCTAACTCGATTTGATGTTCAACCAATCCACTATCGCAATTTACTGCCAGTAGGAGACCGCTGAATTTGCCCTCCAAGGCTTGGTCTTGAGCTGTGAGCAACTCCTGAACTTCAGCGTCTTTTTCGGATAATTTTTTAAACGTCTCTTCCTCGTCGATCATGTCCAGAGGTCCTGCAATAAAGAGCTTGCTTCCGGCGAGTACCATCGCACGAACGTAGATCGGGACATCGTTTGCCCATTTGGGCGTAACGAGACTATTACCCACTTTCGCACCTACGGCTTGATTGTTGACGCCTGCATTAGCGGCAGCTCCCTTCCTTCCTGCACCATTTTTTGCTGTACCATTTTTTACGACTCCATTTTTGGCCGTAAACTGCATGGCATTGCCGAACTTCCCCTCGACAATAGCTCCGCCCTCCATCGTACCGTTGTTTCGGTAGGTTGAAAAATCGCGTGCAGTGCCATCGTCGAATGTGACAACAAGTCGAGGATCATTTCCCAACTCGGAACCATTCTTGAACCGCTCTGCAATGGCGGCATCGTCCGTGGCATTTAGGTACAATCGCACTTCATCAATGATCCCCGCAAATGGGTTTGGCGTTTCGTACTCTCCAACTGCTGAAGCAGCATCAGCCCCAACCTCCATTCCTTGTGCTGGATCCTTGGTAAGCAGCCCTGTCGCCACCCCTTCTGCCACCCGTTGACCGTCGACGAACAGACGCATCTGCTTGTCTTCCGTAAGGACACCCACGACGTGATGCCAGCCACCGACAATACGTTTAGGACCTTTGACACTTGTCAATTTACTTTCGGAGCGGATTAGAAACGAAGGTCGTCCCTCTTCCAAGATGAGTGCAAAGCCTTCGGCAGGCCCTCCCCTCGCCGCGATGACGCCGTTGGGCTTAGTTGCCGTGACCCATGCTTCAATCGTGATAGGTTTGCCGGTTGGATTCAGACTAGGGGCTTTTTGGAACTGAGCATAAGAGCCAGCAGTGGCCGCTGCGGTTGCGCTGTTAAAGTTCGCAGGAATCTCCGGCGGGTTAGGATCCGCCTTGAACAACTGATGCTCCATTGTTGTGGTCCAACGCAAATACTCTGGTTTACGCCCATATCCGTACACGTAACCGTTGCCATTGACCATGATGCGGCCTGAAGGAGCAAACCGGCCAGCTTGGTAATAACCCCCGTGACCACCTGCAAAGCTCTGTCCGAGCACCCAATAGGATCGATGGAACCAAGAATCGTCGAGGAACCCCATCGGTGCAAACAAGTGAGCGCTTTCACCCCGCTGCACCGAGGCTTGAGCAACAAAATCACCTGAGTTTGGACCAATCTCAAGCCGATTTCCCTCCAGATCGAACTTTTGAGACTTCATGTACATAAACTTCCCGTCAGACGTGAGGATGTCTGGCAAACCGACCGGCATTTGAAGCACCTTGAGCTTCTCTTGAATATTATTTCCCGTTTCCGGATTGGTCTCATCCATAATGTTTTCAGTCAACTTTTTGCCGGTTGCAAGTTCCAGCCGAATCAAACGAATTCCCCCATCAAGAAAATTCGACCGGCCTGAAACGCAATTTACAATTTCGTCCTGTATCAACACACTCCCATGCACGGGCCAAAGCGATTCCAACTGTTCGTAGGCCATCGTCCTGCGATCCAACGGCGCGGCCCTATAACGCCAAGCCAATTGCCCGTCCGAGGCTTGCAAACAGTAGACCCAGCCGTCAGCACCACCGAACACAACTTTGCCCCGGTGTACGGAGGGAGGTGAGTCGATTCGCGCGCCAGCAGTGAACGACCAAAGTTCCTTGCCACTCGTTTCATCCAACGCGAACAACGTGTGGGCATCCATCTTGGCGACATAGACCCTCCCGTTCGCGATCACTGGCGAAGTCAATCGTCCGCCCAGGTCAACACTCCACTTTCGCTTCACGGCAGGAGGAATCAATTCCGACGCCGAACCGCTGCGTGATGCGTCGTGACGGAAGGTCGGCCAATCTCCACGCTTTGAGTCCGCGATATCGTCTAGCGTCAGTAAGAAAGCCGGCCCTTTTTGCAATCGTCCCTCCTCGGGAACCTTAGCGGGAATTGGCCGCGTCGGTGCGAGTGGCGCGAGCGCGTTGAATCCAAACAGTTTCGCTTCTGGGTAACATGCGCAGTTATGAGGTGGTGCGTATGTTAAGCCGTTGCAAGGCATGATTCCATACAAACATCCACCTCGTACCCAATGGTTGATGTCCCAGTGTTTGCTGTCCGGACTAACAAATTCAGTGCCCGTGCGTGATGGAATCAAAAAATTGTCGGTGGCCTTGGCAATATAGCATCGATGATGAAACCAATAAGTATCCACATCCGGTGGGAACTCTTTTTTTACCTCGCCCGTTTTGGGATCCCGTCCGGTGTAAACGCCTGTGTCTTTTCCTGAAGTTGTGGGAGCACACCAAACCAGACCATCCATAACCAACAAGTCTTGCGGTGACTGATATCCCGAACTCGGATGGACCGCATCCCACAGCTTTTGGCCATTCTCTTTAGAGACGCTAATCATTTTGCCGTCGCCGCCTGCAAAGAGAACAACTTCATCTTGTACGACTAATCGAGGCCCAAAATTAAACGTAAACTGATTGCGACGACTCACCGGATTGGTTTCCCACGCCAACTTGCCGGATCGATGCTCAACACTGATCAGTTTCTCACCATCGTGGAAGTAGACTCGCGAATGATCGGCAGCCAAGGTGAGTGGCGAGATCTTGGTTTGCTTGGCCCAAAGCGTTTGTCCTGTTTCCGCGTCAACGGCCATGAGTATTCTAGGATCTTCGTTCCAAAACATTTCGCGGGCGAGGGCTTGGTCGCCGACCGTTCCGTTGAGAGGTGCATAGTCCGCAAGTTCCGCTTTGCCTTTCCTAACCACGAGAAATAAGATCCCCTGGGTGGTGATAATCTCTTCAGTGCCATCGGTTCCCTCGTAGGTCTGAAGCGTCTTGCCAGTCGCTGCATCGATCGCGGTCAAGGGCGCGTCGAATCCCAAAGTTGCATAGACGGTATTATCTGTCGACACCAAGCGTCGTGATAGTTGCGTTGGCCCGCTCTTGAGTGGCCAAAGATGACTTTGCCAGCTCTCGATGTCGCGTTTCCACAAGACTGTTCCGTTGAATGCGTCGCGCGCGATCAGTTTCCATTTCGACGGCAGTTGAATCGAAATTCGACTTCCTTCGTCCATGATGTAAAACATGCGACCTGCTGTCGAAACCAATGCACTCATGCTGGCCATACGATCGTGGTGGCGAGCGTATCGGGGGCTTCCTACCCACTGCAAATGCCTAGGTGGAGCGACAACATCATCGTGCGCAACTGAGTTTCCACTAGCATCGTGCAGGTAGTGCGACCATTCGTCAATATTGCTAGGCCGAGGCTTCACCGTCTTTGTCCATTTCCCCGTCCCCGCCTTGCGATAAGCGACTCCGTTTGGCACGAGCACTCGCAGCACTTCGTCAGGAGGAATGTTGCTTTCGTTTTCGATGACCAGCAGGTTGACTAAGTTATCGATATACGGGAGTTGTGAGCCCTCCAGTAGATCGACAGCCACATCACCGTAGGTCCCCATGGCGAGAATGCGTTGACGGGCTTTTTGCACAACTGCTGCATCGCGATCCAAACCTTGTACCTGGATCCCATCCCCCTGGCGTAGGGCTGCAGTCAATTCGCCAGTCCCGACACCCAGATGAACAATAAAACCGCCTGTAATGCCAGTCTGCTTTAAAATTTCGGTCGCATCCTGCTTCGCGTCCGCGTGAAGTCGTTGCGATGGACCGATCAAAAAGACAGACCACAGTATCGTTACTATGGCATAAAAACGGCAACGCAACATGATTGGGCCTCAAGTCGAACCGAGGAAGAAATTCAGGCAGGTGCTATCGGGGAAATTGTATTGTCACTGCTCGGGGGACGCCTCAAAAGAAGTGCAAAGCGGGCGACAACATTCGTCATTATCGCATATTTTTCGCTTAGCCGTGTCAGAATGGCCCATCGCGGAGAATAAAAAACTCTGGATGAGCAAAACAGGATTGGGAAATGCGAACTGCGGTTGCTATCTTCGAAGCCCGACGGCTTCGAATAAATCTAACGTTGCCAGCGGACGTGTGCATGCAAAGACCTCGCCAGCTGCACAGCCTGCAGCCGCACCGGCTGCAATTGCTAAACCTCGTATCCGATCGTAAATGTGTGCTTTAAGGGGTGGGAATTGTGTCGCATAGCACGCGATGCTAGCGATTTTCTTCTCAAGGGTCTTGCTGATGTCGACGGTAATCTGACTATCGGATCCTACCATGGCTGCAGGTTCGAATTGCAACCGAAAGTACAACTGTCGCTCGATAGTATGTACTGGGAGCCCATCAAATACATCATCCCACTTGGTCAGACGCGAATAGAAAACGGCGGCATCGGTAATTTGCATCGCTTGGTAGTGGTCAGGTGACGCCATCGGCGTCTTGTTGCCGAAGCCGATTACCATCTTTGGACGATAACGACGAAATTCTTTCGCAAGTGCAACACGTTCGTCAAATCCATCCATCAATCGTCGATTGGTGAAGTCCAAAATCTTGCGAACGTGTACGCCCAGTGTGTGGGCTGCGGCCATCGCTTCGGCTCGTCGCACGTCCGGAGATGGACTCAATGGAGTTGGTTCACCATCCGTAAGGTCGATGATTCCAACGCGATAGCCTTGTTCAACCAACATCGCAATCGTTCCACCGCACGCTATCTCGACGTCATCCGGATGGGCTCCGACGACGATCACATCCAAACGATCGCTATCTTCCGTCATTTCATTACTCCCAATCGTAGCGAATTATTGGCCCATCGTGGCCCATTGTGGCCGATCGCTCCGCGATCGTCGAATCTATTAATTACCTACAGCAAAGCGGTCGTCCACACTCTCAACTTGGCTTTACTGCTTTGAGCAAGAAGCTTGGATTGCACGATTCAAGTCGCAATTTATCCATTTGATAGTTGCCACGCGAGATTTGAACCATCCAAAGCATCGGTTCAATTCCCATCTTGGCGACGAACAACTGCTGCAAGGCGACGACGTAATCCATGCTCATCATGTTTGCTATTAAACATCCGCCTGGCTGCAGACGGGGCCAAGCGTGCGATACGAGTTCGGTCACGGCTCTGCCTGTACCTCCCACGAAGATGGCCTCTGGGTCAGGCA
>JAYVPE010000003.1:0-10966 GCA_043757575.1 Pirellula sp. | reverse complement strand
GAAAACTACCAATCCTAACCCGATACGTAAGTGAGGGACCTGCGGAATCGTCCCTCGCTTACGCATCGGGTTGGGATATTCCAATCTGTCGCTCGCCTTAGAGTCATCTCGTTGGATGACAATCCGATATTCGCACTGGGACCGAGTGCGCCAGAAAACCCAACTCGCTCGTGATAGCAACCCGTTAACAGTGCGGAACGCGAAGCCGAGCACACAGCAGAGGAGACATGAAAATCAGTAAAGCGTCGACCTTCGTGGGCCATCCGATCCAGATTGGGTGTCGGGAAAGCATTGGCACCGAATGGACCGATGTCCGCGTAGCCCATGTCGTCAATGAAAATCACGACAACGTTTGGCAGCTCAGCAGAGTGCGCAATTTTGCAATGGAATATTGAAAGTAGCAAAAGCAAGCCAACACAATTGGTCCATTGTGGCTTCATGAATAGGCTCGATGTGATTGGAGACGAGAACGTTAGGTGTAGAGGTGCTTGATACAGAGCTGGGACCAGTTTTCGAGGCGGTCCAGCTCCGATTTAATTGTTTCGACAGATTGAAAACCGCTGTCTTCGAGATGTTCTTCACGTGTTTGGACTTTGCAAGATGAGAGCTGCATGATGTGGACGATTCCCAGGTGAACACGGCCGACCTCCGTCGAACTATCGTAGATCAAGCCAACGATTCGTTGCTGCCCGTTACATTCGATGGAGACTTCCTCTTCGAGTTCACGTTGCATACCCGTCCGGTACCAATCCTCGCCCGTAGCGTCCTCGACGGAGATATGGCCGCCGATGCCGATGGACCGAAACGCATGCAATCTTTTTTCCCCCTGCCCTTTTCCTCGGGTGTATTGAAAGATGCGGGTCCCGTTTGCATCGTTACATTCAAGAATTACATAGGGAATTAGTTGTTTGAAGGAAGGATCGGTTTCAACCAAACTTCTAGGGCGGAATGACTGATTCGAACGCTCCAAAATGGTCGAAAGGTATCGATCAACGTTGGGTTGAAATCCAGAAAACGGTCCAAGCTGATCAAGCAATTGTGCAGGAATTACAAGAACTTCTTCGTCTTTGGACATGTGTTGTCGCGTTTTCTACGGGATAATAGTGAACTTCGGAGAGTTGCCCCTGCGGAAACAGGGTTCCCTTGACCTGCCGATTTGCGATACGATACACGGTTTAGCAAAGGCTGACCATTCACTTTTTCGATCAATTTGCAACTGGGGAAGCTCTTCGGGACCCATGTGTTGCATCCACCCAATTAACTCCTCCAACCGCCGACCAAGATCCAGCATGAGTTTACTATCTTTTTCATACGTTTCACGCGTAGGATTTTCAAGACATTTGGCGACCTTGATCGTAGCTACGCTGATGGCTGGGAGTCCTGCTTTCGGAGAGGAAAAACCTTTGCAGGCAAGCAAACTTTTTCCATCTGACACCCAGGCGCTCTTTTCGCTCCCCGATTCCGAGGGATTCCTCGCCAGATGGAGCAGGACGCAACTCGGCAACCTCGCTGACGACACGAAATTAAAGGAGTTTTGGGAAACTCAACGAAAAGAAATTCAAGATCGATTCAACGAAGCCGGGTGGCAACTCAATTTGGAAATCGAAGACCTGAGCGAATTGGCTGGAGGTCAGACCAGTTTGGGCTGGATAACTAGAACCAACGACGTAAACAAGCCCTTTTCGATTGCGATGGTGATCGATGTGGTGAACCGATCTGTACCCGCCGAACGCTTTTTGAAACGGATGGATAGTGAACTTAAAGCCAGAAACGCGACCGCAAACTCGATCAATATGAGTGGAGCCAAAGTGTTTCAGTACACTCTTCCAAAGGCGACCGGTGACGTCCGAGTCAACGAGTCTTTTTATTGCCTGTCCAAGGACCAACTATTTGCCTCGGACGATTTGGTAACGATGACCGAGTTGATAGCCGCTCAAAGCGGTGCAAAAGCGGAATCTCTCGCAAATTCCGAACTCTACAAACTAGTGCAATCGAAAATTCCGACCGAAGGGGACGATCCGGAAATCGAGTACTTTGTACGTCCGATAGGATTTGCCAAATTACTTCGCTCTATATCAGGGAAACCAACCAAGAACCAATCGGACGTATTGTTGATACTCGATAAAGAAGGCTTTGGCGATCTGCAATGCATTGCTGGCAACATTCAAATTTCGGCGGAGCCCTTTGACTTTTTTCACCATGCTTACATGGTTGCAAAGAAGCCGCTTGCGACCTCGGTCCAGATATTGGACTTTCCAAACGTAGCCAAGCTCGTCGCACCGGGATGGATCAACAAAGAGAGCGCTTCCGTTTTGTCATTCTCTTGGAATATCCAAGACGCATTTCCTAAATTTCGCGGAATCGTAGACGCGTTTGTTAGTCCAGGTACCTTCGATGAAATGATCAAGGGGCTTCGCGATGATACCCAAGGGCCTCAGATCGATATCCTTAAGGACGTGCTTCCCTTTTTGTCTTCCGAGTTCCATGTGGTTACAGAAATTGTTAAGCCGATTTCGCCCGATAGCAAACGCTCGATGGTCATTCTGAAACTAAATGATGCAGCCAAAAAACTACCGAAAATTTTAGATCGATACGGAAAGGGTGAGCCAGATTCCAAGCCCATTGATTTTGAAGGCAATCGCATCTGGAGTTTCGAAAACAAAGAGAATACGGAGATTGAATTGGACTTTGGCGGGAAAAAAGACGCCAAGAATAAATCATCCGACGAAGACGAACCGCTTCTGGATAAATGGGCCATCACCATTTTCGGCGACTACTTCATTTTCGCTTCCGATGTCGAAATGATTATGGAGGTGCTCAGCGGGGCCAAGAATCCGGAACAGAAGAATGCGTTTGAAAAAGAAGCCGATGTAGCCAAGGTGGCCGCAATGCTTGAAAACGTTGCTGGCAACGACGGGAGAAGTACGAATCAAATCACACGTTCAGATCGAGCCTTTGAAATGCAGTACGAATTATTTCGGCAAGATATTCTTCCGGAATCCCGCAGCATGCTAGCAACGATTCTGGACAAAATTCTCAAACCCAAGAATCCTCGACAATCTCAAATTCAAAGAGTCAAGGGTGACAAGCTGCCCCCATTTGCAGCAATTCGTGACTACTTTACGCCGAGTGGTGGAGTTGTGCGAACCGAAGAAGATGGCTGGTCTATTCAGAGCTTTATTTTAGGTAAGTGAGCGGATGGAATCCCAAAGCGGACCACCGTCGTTTCAGAAACGGCAAGATGATCGAATCCAAGAACTGGAGTTCGTTGTAACTCATTTGCAAAAGACTGTAGAAGACCTTAACCAAGCGATGCTTTTGCAGCAAAAGACGATCGATGTCCTTTGTCGACAACTTGAGCAAGCCAAAACCGATGTTCGGTCTATGTGGGATGCTGACAACTCGCAAGGATCACTCGCGGACGACAAACCACCGCACTATTAGGCCACCGCACTTTCAGGCCACCGCACTATTAGGTGTCGACACCAGAGCTTCGCGGTGCCAGTGGAATCTTGTTTTCCTTGGTATCGGTCTTTTCCCGCCAGGGCTCTTTTTTACGGTAGCTTTCCAGTTCCGCTTCCAGTTGCTCCAGTTGCGGCTCCTTGCTTTCACGTCCCAATTGAACTGCTTTTTCGGACCATTCAACGGCTTTGTCAAATTGGCCTGTTTCAGCGTACGCGGCTGCCAACGTGCTCAAGATATGTGGTTTCTTGTAATTCGTCAGTTCGCATGCTTCAAGTCCAAGCTCCAAGGCGCGCTTGCCGTCTCGAACGTCGTCCGTCAAACTGGTCGATAATGTCCACGATAAATTGTTCAAAATGCCAGAACGTTCTACATCGTCTTTGGGGGCGAGTTCCAGGGCCTTTTCGAAATCTGCGATCGCCTTGGAATAGTCTTTCATGGCCAATAAAGTATCACCACGCATTCGATATGCTTGCCAGTGCTCCGAATCGATCTTGATTACTTGTCCAAATACTTTGATCGCCTGGGATGGACGATCGTCCATTGAGTAGAACAGACCAAGTTGCATGAGGAGGCCAACATTCGGTTGATCCTTGGGCTGGTTCTTGATGATCAAAAGCAAGTCCCCGATCGCGTCTCCAAACCGCTTCTGCTCTGCCGCGATGGTTGACCGCATCAGAATCGTCTCAACTCGGTTCGGTGCAAGTTCGAAAGCGGTATCGACATCTTTTCTCGCTGCTTCTAAATCCTCCGCTTGGATGGCGACTCTCGCTCGATACAGAAGTCCCTCGATATCGTCCTTGGATAATTCCAGGACTCGATTAAGATCTGCCTTTGCTAAATCTGAATCTTCATTTAGGTAGTGCACTTTTGCTCGCGTCTTCAGTAGTGCTGTTGAATTTGGCAGGATTTTTATTTTGTCGCTGAGCAATTCCAACGCATCCTTGAGCCGATCCTTGTTCGAAGCTAAAAGCTCAGCGGTGTTTTGGATTACTAGTTCGTTTTCCGCGTTCGATTCGAGCAATTTTTGGAAGAACTCCAAAGCGTCATCAGCCTTATCGTTTTGGACCAGACTTTCTCGGAGAACCAATATAGCTGCTTGATTGTTTGGATCGTATTGGATGGATCTCTTTAAGTCGGAAACGGCTTCGTCTGTTTCGGATTGCAGCCCCGCACGGATCATGAAAAGCCTGCTGAGCTTGACTTTCATTTCGGGTTCAGCAAGCTTGGAATCAACGTAGGGAGTTAATTCATCAATTCCTTCGCTGGCTACATCTCTTGCCGCATTAGGTTCCTTGCGGCGTGCGTGGAGTTCCGCCTTCATTAAATATGCGTCAGCGAGCAAAGGATCAAATTCAATCGCTTCAGCCAAGTCGCCCAAAAGGTCGTTTAAGAGCTTGTTTTTCCTCGAGGCCGACATGCCTGGAGTTAGGGTTCGAGCTACCTCCTGGGTTTTCTGCATGTAGGACGCGGCGATCAATTTCTTTGCCGCTTCCATATCCGCTTTGTCGAGTCCCTTTACAACCGCTGATTTTGCGAGAGTAATAATCTCCTTGAGAGTGTCAACCGAATCGACATTTAGCCGCAACCGACATGCTTCCTCAAAATCCGCGTCACCGTCGTACGATTTGGGAACAACGATTTCGGCTGGTTTTTTGTTTTCAGATACTTGGTTGGTTACGTCTTGGGCCTGCACCGGACAAGCAAGAAACATTGTCCCTGTTACCAAAAGGCTAGCAAACAAACGACGGCGGGTTTTGATTGTGCTGTGACGAGCAAGTGGCGTTGAATTCATTTTGGATTGAGTCATTTTGAAACCTAGTCATGCATGGAATGTCGATTGCGAGCGTCCCATCAAGCGTTTCTAGCGATGGAAGCGATGGAAGCTATTGAGATCGCGTTCCATTGTAGCGTTTATGCTGTTACGAATGAAAGTTCGGATTCGACTTCTTATTCTTCAGAAAAACTTGTGGGGACGCGGGTTTCCCCTCATTTCGAAATGAACCAGTTAGCAGTTGATCAATAAACTCAGCGATTTGCTGATGGATTTGTTCAATTCTTTGATCTGCGTTGACGACCATAACTTGCCGACTGGCGTGGGATATCTGATCCAAGAAGCCTTTTCGGACGAGTCGAAAATACTCGATTCCCCTTTTTTCAAGTCGGTCAGGACCCCTTTGCAGCCGCTTGACCGCAACCTCTGGATCGATATCGAGAACAATCGTCGCGTCGGGAGAGAGGCCACCCGTCGCGCAAAAACCGATTGCCCAAAGATCGTCAATATTGAGTCCCCCTGCCACGCCCTGATAGACAACGTTGGCCAACAAGAATCGGTCACAGATAACGGTAGCCCCTGCGTCGAGAGCCGGACGCAATTGTTCCGCCACGAGTTGGGCACGGGCTGCCATGTAGAGGAGCATCTCCGATGTATTGGCAAGAGGAATATCTTCTCTGTGCAAGAGAATCTCTCGAATTGCTTCGCCGAGTTTCGTCGACCCTGGATCGCGAAAGCAGACAACGGATTCCCCCTTAGCCTCAAGATGCTGCCGAAGCAAATCGATTTGAGTCGATTTGCCGGCACCGTCGATACCGTCCAATGAAATAAACATTACAACGCAAAACCTTCAGCATCTTCCTTCGGGGCAATTTGATATCCGTGCGGCTCCATGGAACAGCCCGCGCGACCTTGACTGAGTGAACGGATCGCACTCGAGTAACCAAACAATTCTTTGAGCGGGGCCAACGCGGTAATGCTTGATGAGGATCCCCGTGCTTCGGTGCGTTCGATCAGCCCCCGGCGTTGCTGTAGATCACCGACAATTTCGCCCAGGTAGTCTGGAGGAGTCGTGATTTCCATTTTCATGACTGGTTCCAGCAACGTAGGGCCACCCGCCCTCAGCCCCTCGTCGAAAGCGTCGTTTGCCGCGATTTTAAACGCAACCTCGTCCGATCCTACTTCCGCAACTTCGCCGCCTAATATACTGATTCGCATGCCAGTTAGAGGGAAAGAGCCTATGAGCCCACCGCCCTCAGATCGATTCCGCAGCTCTTCCAGCGCGGTTTGACGCAGGTTCTCTGGCAGCATCTTTTCGGCGGGGGTTCGGTCGAGAATAATGACTTTGGCCGATACATCCTCCAGCGGTTCAAATCGCACGTGCAGTCTTGCAAACAATTGTTGCGAACCGACTTGCCGATTGCATTCTCCGATAACTTCAGTGACACTACCTACCGTTTCTCGGTAACTAACGCGTGGCCGATAGAACTTAACATTGAGTTGGTAGTCACGAACAAGACTATTTTTGATTACTTCCAAATGCAATTCGCCCATGCCGCTAATAATGGTCTGGCCTGATTCGGTATTTTCAATCGCGTGAAACGTTGGGTCCTGTCGCTTGCGCATTTCCAAAACTTCGGCGAGCTTTTTTCGTTCCGTAGCGTTTTCTGGTTCGATCGCCATCGAAATCACCGATTGAGCAAACTGAATCGATGGCAATTCGATCATGTCGCGAGTGTCGCACAATGTATCGCCGGTAATCGATTCGCGAGGGCCAATAATAAGCGCGATGTCGCCGCATTCGAGTGCATCGATCTGCCCTTGGCGTTCGCGTTTCGTCGCGTGGATCTGCCAGAGCTGGGCTACATTTTCTTTCTTGTCGCGATTGGGATTATAGACTCGTGAATTCGAATCGAGCTTGCCCGAATAGACACGAATCCAAAACATATCACCGGTTTTTGCTGGCAAGACTTTGAACACGAGTGCACAGAAAGGTTCTTTCGGATCGGGTTTGCGTTGCAGCGTTCTGTCTCGTTTCTTAGGATCTACTCCCATTACTGGAGGCCGATCCAATGGACACGGAAGATAGGATGCAACGCCATCGAGCAACGGCTGTACACCGGCACCGTGAAGTGCAGAGCCGCAAAGGACCGGTTGAAGTTTCATTGCAATGCAAGCGTCTCGCAATGCTTTTCGAATCAAGTCGTTGGGGATCGGTTTTTCCTCCATCGCCAACTCCATCATCTCGCTGCTGTGAAGATAAAGTTTTTCTAGCAATACGTTCCGCCAATCCATCGCGTCGCCCAAAAGCTCCTTTGGAATCTCTTCCACCTGAACCGTCTTGCCCTGGTCCTCTTTGTTGAACCGTAATAATTTCAAGTCAATCAAATCGATGATGCCTTGGAATGGGTCGTTCGTGTGACTCGGGCCTTGTCCAACTGGAATTTGAATCGCGACTGGCTCCGCATTTAGACGCGGCCCGATCTCCTCTAGGACGCGATAAAAATCGGCACCTTCGCGATCCAGTTTATTGATAAAAACGATGCGAGGAACAACATATTTATTGGCTTGTCGCCAGACAGTCTCACTCTGCGCCTCGACCCCTTCTCGAGCACTGAAAACCACGACTGCACCATCGAGAACACGCAAACAACGTTCGACTTCGGCAGTGAAGTCAACGTGACCAGGGGTATCCAACAAGTTGACGGTGCAATCCTTCCAATGAAACGTCACGCAAGCAGCGAAAATGGTAATTCCACGCTGTTGCTCCTCGGGATCATCGTCGGTTTCGGTTGTGCCGGAATCGACTGCTCCGGCTCGATGCTTGGTACCGCTCATATAGAGCATTTGCTCAGTAACCGTGGTCTTGCCAGCGTCAATATGAGCAATAATACCGATATTTCTAATCGTCGAAAGTTCGCGAGCCATGATCTGGGAATTAAAGTGTGCGGGCAATCGCCGCCGGAATGCGAAAAACTAGGTCGAAGGAATGTAACTTCCAAATCCAATCAAGCCTAGTGCTTTGGGTGTTAGAATACGAAAACCATTGGTAGTATTCGCAGTAAAAGTCGCTAAACTTAGGGGCTTCACCAGCAGTGAAGTCTTGCTACTTTAGCTACCTCCAAATAAATGCAGACCCAATGACACCAATTGTTTTGCCGACCATTTGTGCTTTGGATTGCCCCGACGCTTGCTCACTGCACATCACCGTCGAGGGCGATCGCGTCACCCATCTTGCTGGCGATCCGTCTCATCCGATCACCCAAGGGTTTGCATGCGTCAAGATGGCTCGCTACCCCCAACGCCAAGAACAAGAGGATCGTCTTTTGCTACCGCAAAGACGCGTCGGCAAAAAAGGGGAAGGACGCTTTGAAACGATTTCGTGGGACTCGGCACTGGATGAGATCGCGGAACGAACCAAGTCGATTGTCGAACAGCATGGCCCCCAATCCATTCTGCCCTATTGTTATGGGGGCACGATGGGAATTATCGAAGGCGCTTCTCCCTTTGCCTTCTTTCGCAAACTCGGAGCATTAGAGCTAGATCAAACGATTTGCGCTTCAACTGGCGGTGCGGCTTGGGAAGCAAACTACGGGCCGAATAAAATTGGCACCGATCCCGAAGATCTTATTCATTCTAAAACCATAGTACTTTGGGGAATCAATGCGCTTCGAAGCAATTCACACATCGCACCCATTCTCAAGATTGCCAGAAAAAACGGTTGCCATATACTCCATATCGATCCGTATCGCAACGAAACCTCTCGATTTGCCGACGAGCATTGGCAAATCAAAGTGGGCACGGATGCGGCATTGGCATTGGCAATCGGTCACGAAATTTTCAGAAACAATTGGCAAGACATTGATTACCTCAATGAACATGCGATCGGAATCGAGGAGTACTGTGAGGCCTGCAGTCATTGGTCTCTCGAAAGGGCTGCGAAGTATTGTGACATAGCGTTACAGCCGTTGAGAGAAATGGTGCGGAGATTTGCTACTAGCGAAGCATCGTTTATCAAAGTCGGATACGGCATGACACGGAACGAGGGAGGCGGAAATGCGTTGCGAGCAATTGCGCTCTTGCCCGCATTGATTGGAGCGTGGAAAAAGAGGGGCGGTGGCGGTTGTTTGTCAACGAGCGGTGCATTTGGATTGAATACAAAACGCGTTTCCGGTAGCCATTTGATCCAGCCAGGATCGCGCCACGTCAACATGACCTTGCTAGCGTCAGAACTTGACCCAGATTCGACGAGTGTCCGAGGCCTGTTCGTGTACAACAGCAATCCAGCGGCGGTGGCTCCAGATTCCTCGCGGGTTCGACGTGGGTTGAGTAATGAGAATCTGTTTACGGTCGTTCTGGAGCACTTTCAAACCGACACGGCTGACTACGCTGATTACTTATTGCCCGCAACGACGTTTCTAGAACATACGGATGTGTATACAGCCTATGGCCACTATTACCTGCAGTATTCTGAGCCCGTGGTTGCTGCACGCGGGCAGTCCAAATCGAACCGTTGGATATTCATGGAACTTGCCCGTCGTTTGGGCTTCGACGACGAATGTTTGTATTGGACACCTAAGCAAATTTTGGAGGAGCTGTTGACTTCATCGAATCCGAATCTGGCGGGTATTACAGCAGAACAGCTCATGAGAGAGCGAAGTGTAAAATTGAAACTACCAGATCCATTTCGGCCGTATTCGCAGGGGAGCAATTTCTCCGATCGCAAGATACGCTTTTCGCCTGCTCCACAGCAATTAGATTTCGAAATACAGCCGAGCGCCGAGTATCCGTTGCGACTCATTTCGCCCCCGGGGCCATTTATTCTCAACACATCCATGGGAAACGTCCCGAGCGTGATTAAGTTGGCGGGGGGTGAACCACAAATCATCATTCATCCATTGGACGCAACCCCACTCGGAATTGCCGATGGCGATCGCGTTAACGTGACCAGTTGCAACGGTAGTATTCTTCGCAAGGCGATCGTCAGCGATGACGCGAAACTAGGTGTTGCTATTGCTTTGGGACAATGGTGGCCGAAACTAGCTCCCGATCGAAAGAGTCTCAATGACATTACCAGCGAGCGATTGACCGACCTCGGTGGTGGCAGCACATTCGGAAATCCAGTCGTTCGAGTTACCAAGGCTTCGCTCTGCGAAGCTTCGTAGCACAGGCTGTCAGATGTCAGCCTAGGATAACCGAACTCATGCTTGCTCGGCTTGGAAAGTTGCTAACGCAATCGCAATGCATTATCATTGGGAGATGAGCTCTGTACCCCACTTTCAGCCGATCTCCGTTCGTAAATACCTCGAAGGCGAACGCAATGCCAAACGCAAGCACGAATACCTCGAAGGCTTCGTGTACGCGATGGCGGGCGAGTCGAATTTGCACAATCGCCTAGCGACCAACGCAACGGTTTTACTCGGTTCTCAGCTTCGCGGACGTCCTTGCCAAGTTTTTAACTCCGACACGAAAATTCGCATTCAGCTTGCTCATGGCACCAGGTTTTACTATCCCGACGCATCGGTAGTTTGTCAGCCAAATTCTAAAGACGACGTATTTCATGACTCACCGGTAGTGATTATTGAAGTAATTTCGGAATCGACCCTTAGAACGGATGAGTACGAAAAACGTGAGGCCTATTTTTCGATCGAATCCCTATGTGTCTATATTTTGGTCGAACAATCGGCGGCCATTGCATTGGTGTACCGAAAAAGTGACAGCGGTTTCGTC
>JAYVPE010000002.1:0-2959 GCA_043757575.1 Pirellula sp. | reverse complement strand
TCGAAGCTATGGCCGAAACCCTCTTCCGCCAGTGGTTTGTCGAAGAGGCAAAAGACGATTGGGAGGTCACAACCTTTGCTATGCACATCGATGCCCATCGTGGTTTAAGCTACAAAGGCAGTGGCCTCGCGGAAGTTGGCATGGGAGTCCCAATGCACAATCTCAATTCCGTATTCGAAGGAGGTGGCTACAAAGAAGCTGGCATCAAGTACTACTCGGGCTACTTCAAAGAAAGGCACGTTGTTCGCGCGGGTGATGTCATCGTTACGAACACTGAGCAAGGGCACGAGTTCCGGTTGATCGGATTTCCCGCGATCGTTCCTAATTGCTTTGGCGAAACAGGAATTTTTAGTCAGCACATCTATCGTGTTGTACCAAAAGAAAAGACCTATTTGACGCCAGAGTTTCTTTACTACTTGATGATGGTTCCAGAGGTTCGGGAACAAATCACGTCCGCGACAAATGGTTCGACTGTAAACATGCTTGCGATTGATGGATTGCAACGACCAACTTTTCGTTTACCACCCAAATCGAAGGTTGCAGCATTTCACAAGATTGCCAACGACTGTCGTCGAAAAGCAGAATTTAATCATCGCACCATCCGAACCCTAGAAAAGCTCCGCGACAATCTCCTACCCAAACTGATGTCCGGTGAAGTGCGGGTGCAGTATGAATAGCAGTTTCTTTTTCAAAAACACAGAGTCACAGAGAACACAGAGTTCAAGACGCGAAGTCTCTGTGTCCTCCGTGCCTCTGTGTTTCCAATCGTTTCTTGGAACGTGTGGCGATGGCTGAATCGTATAACATCTATTTGGACGAAAGTTGTCATCTGGAAAACGACTCCATCAATGTGATGATGCTCGGTGCTGTTTGGTGCCCTCAAGACAAGGCGCGACAGATCAGCGTCCGGATACGCGACATCAAGGCTCAGCACAAGCTGTCTCCGACGTTGGAGATCAAGTGGACGAAGGTTTCTCCGGCGAAACAAAGCTTCTATCGTTCCGTACTGGATTACTTTTTGGACGACGATGACTTGCAGTTTCGCGGTATTGTCATTCCTGACAAATCCAAGCTGGACCACAAAAAATTTGGCCAAACGCATGACGCATGGTATTACAAGATGTGCTTTACACTTCTTGCACCGATCATCGTTCCTACGAATCACTACTCCATTTATCTCGACATTAAGGACACAAAAAGCGAGGAAAAGCGAAGCAACTTGGAAGAGGTTCTTCGCGCTGCGAAGTACGACGGGACTGGAAAAATCGTTCGCCGCATACAGCAGATTCGATCCCATGAATCCGAATTGATGCAGCTTGCCGATCTAGTTATGGGGATTGTGGCTTATGCGAATCGTGGACTTCAGTCGAGTCCAGCAAAGAGTGCCCTGGTAGATCGACTTCAGCAGCGAACGGGATTCTCGTTAACGAGATCGACTTGGTTGAGAGAACCAAAGCTCAATCTCCTAGTTTGGGAGCCGAGCAAAGCATGACGACTGAATCGTTCGACTGGCTGCCAAATTTGATTACGCTTGCGGAGTACGAAGGTAGTTGGCCTAAGTATTTGAAAGCGATCTATGCCGTTTTTCATCGCGACTTCATTGCCTCCAAACCAACTTATCCGGCTAAACGTTTTGGAATGAAGCGCTACCCGGAATACGATGGAAAGGAAGCAACCTTCTGGCATTTGATTTCGGAAGGTGAGATCGAAGGAGAGCGAACGCCAGACATGAGGCGTTGTGAACGGATTGCTTGGCCAAGACCGATCGTTGACGCCATAGGAACCGACTCCGTTCGAATTTGGAAGAACATTCGGGGGCGGAACCAAAGAATACTGCTTGCAGTCGAGGACTTCTCATACGTCGTCGTGCTGGATGAACGAGACGATTTTGTACTTTTATGGACGGCGTTTCATGTCGAATATGCCAACAAACGACGCAAATATCAGCGAGAATGCGAGCAGTGGCAAAAAGAAAACAGTCCTTAAATGGCTGAAGCCGCCCCAAAAGGACGGCTTCGTTACTCCTTCTACGCATGGTAGATGAGTTCTGTGTAGTATCGGCTACGGATACCAGAAATCAAGAGAGATGTTCGGAATTGAGCCCGATTAACGGCAAGATTACGGCAAAACGACCGCAAAACCTTTTCTTAAACCCCTGCAAACAAAGGACTTGTTTCCCGTCATTTTTTAAATTGACTTGCAAAATTACGTGAAGAAAAACTAATTTCATGCCAAAACTCACCGAATCCGCCATTGAAGAGCTAGCCATCGAGCTCCTTGAGCAACTCGGCTACACGTACCTTCACGGGTCCGTCATCGCATTCGACGGAAGCTCTCCGGAACGAACCAGCTACGCCGACGTGATCCTCGATGGCCGCCTTCGAGCTGCGGTTGACAAGATCAATCCCAATTTGCCAGCCGATGTTCGGGCTGCGGCTATCAAAGAAGTCCAGCGGATTCACTCTCCCGAGTTGTTGGTCAACAACGAAGCCTTTCACCGCATGCTCACCGAAGGAGTTCCGGTCTCGATTCATAAAGACGGTGATGAACGAGGAGCACGCATTTGGCTGATCGACTTCGATAATCCGCTCAACAATGATTTTCTCGTCGTCAATCAGTTCACCGTCTTGGAGAACCATTTCAATAAACGCCCTGACTTGATCCTGTTCGTTAATGGCATACCGCTTGTTGTCATCGAGCTCAAGAACGCTGTCGATGAGAACACGACCCTCCATTCTGCTTTCAATCAGCTTGACACGTACAAGGCAACGATTCCCAGTCTGTTTACATCGAACGCGTTCAACGTGATCACCGATGGGTTCGAAGCCAAAGCCGGCTCCATCTCGGCAGGATTCACTCGTTTTATGGCTTGGAAAACGGCAGATGGAAAAACAGAAGCCTCACCGCTCATCGGTCAATTGGAAACGCTCATCGCTGGAATGCTGAACCCAACCACGCT
>JAYVPE010000001.1:0-2959 GCA_043757575.1 Pirellula sp. | reverse complement strand
TCTGTCTTCGATTTGTTAAGTAAGGGAATTCTCGACCCGGCCAAGGCCGTGCAAATGCATCACGATATTTTTCGTTTCTTGCTCGATCGATCCCAAACTCAAATTGAATCGCAAGGTAGATGGATTACGTATTCGGTTTCGATTTCCGTCGCAATCGTCGTGGGATTGTCTTATTTATTGGTGATCTATCTTCCTTGGCTTTATCTATTAGATCAACTCAAACAAATCCGTTCGATCCGCTAGTCCATGATGGATTCTTCCTGAGGAATGGACCGGCCTAGCCAGCAACTCGTCAGGATCAGCAATGTCGATGAAACGATCGATGCGTACATTAACCTAGGAAAATTATTTGTCGGTGACAACGTCAACGCAGATGCGATGAGCCCCACGGCCACACCGACTGCCGGTCCAACAATCATCCACCAACGCGTCGAAAAAAGAATACTGAGAACGGTTCCAACCATCCCAGAAAAGACCGTAACCAGTAAAAAAGTACCAACGACCAAAGGGATCGGACTGGCCTGACGACTAACTGCAAGTGTTACAAACAACATGATCACTGCCGCTTGGATTTGCAAGAAAAACAAAGCCCTAAGCGACAACTGTGAGCGATTTCGTGGCGGTATCCGAACGGGCGGAACGCCGCCGAATTCCTTGGTGACTTGTTCGTTTGAGAAATTGCTTGTCATTTCTAGTCTAGGTTCGGCGGAAGTCCGCCATCCTTTCGATGCGCAATCTTTTCCAAAATTCTACTGTCTGTTGAGTTGCTCATAAACCGAATCGCTCCATCCGCAAATGCGACGTTGATCCCACCTTGATGGAACGACTCAACGCCTCCGACATACATTGCTGGCTGTATACCAGTCGGAACCGCTAATTCGGTCAAGTCTATCCATTGTTCTGGGGGATACTCAGACAATATGAATTTTGTTTCGTAAGAAATCGCGTCAAGGTCCGCACCTTTCATTCCCATTCCTTCGTTTGCCGAATCGGCACTTACAATGCCAGGAAGCATGTTCATCGATAGCGAGCCATTCGCTTTGGGCTTTGTTATCTCGCTCAAATTTCTTAAGCTCGATCTTGTTCCACTGCTCCAACCTAAATCAAGTTGGTCACAAAACTTTTCGCCTATTATAGCTGTGTGCGACAAACCGTCTTCGACCTCTTTGGCTGGCAGGAAGCTGTTCAAATAGAACACTCCGTGATTGTCGATGTCGATGGGTGACTCCTTGTCATGATGTATGCCCGCGTAGCTGGTAACGGCTGACGCATTCCAAAGAGGAGACGATGGGCACTGCAGGATGGAAATCGAGTGATTGCGGACTGGAATGTTTGCAGCAGCGTAGATGGACTGCTTGCGATCGAGTAGCTTGTAAGCATTGTTCTGCTCTATGTTGGGCAGGATTGCACAAATCCAATTGTGGTGGTAGCCGATTGGCAGATTGGAAATGGGGCCGCTTGCGTTAATGGACCCTGCGGGGAAGACTCTGAATGACTGTTCGTATTGGTGGACGGCGATCGTGAGTTGAGCCAAATGATTTGAGCATTGGACCCGCCTAGCCGCCTCGCGGGCTGCTTGAACAGCCGGCAGCAGTAAGCCGACTAAAATACCGATGATTGCGATAACCACTAGCAATTCGACTAACGTAAAAGCACGACGTTGAATTCCCATTTTTAGTATTCTCATTTCTTTTCGGTTCTGAGGTAAACTGTCTTCGACGCATGTTTCAATTGGCCTTCACTAGCCCCGAAAGAGGCATGGATCCTCCATCCGTGGTGCGCATCGGTATCCGTATCGAATTTCGCAATCTTCGTTAACTCAACTATGCCGATTTGGGGTCGCGGCGGGTTTGCGACCGCAAAAGATTGAGGTAAATCCAAACTAATAGTTTCGTTAAAGAATTCTGGATTCGCACGGAGACGTGCAGCCAAAATCTTTTCGCCTAACGCTATCAACTCGTTGCATTGATGGGTATCAAGCGATGTGTTTCGAATCGATTTCATTTGAATGCTAGTTTGGCTGGCCAAGGTCAATAATGAGATCGCCAGCCCTCCCAAAACAAGCACCATCACAATGACCACGATTCCGTTACGTCGACAACACCGACTCGGAATGCGCCCGCTATTATTCAGATCGGCATAACGCCGAAGGAAGCCTAATCGGAAGACTAATTGGAAACCGATCATTTTCCGACCTCCATTTCATCGGCCGAATCATCGATTTCGATTCCCAACCGAGCTTGGATGTCAAAACTAGGTTCGACGGCGACTACGATCAATGGACAAACTGGCGAATCTATTTTTTTGAATCGCAACGGTAATGGCCACGGAGATCGCTCGATCGCAAGAGTTCGCTCTGCAATGCGTCTTTGTCGTGCCGTCGCAGTTCCATTTTGAAAATACAGTATGCTCTCTTGAGCCGACATTTTCAGGGTCAACGACAGTTGATCGTCGCTGATAATCGCATTAGACGCCTGATGGATTTCGTGGCGCAACCGTTCCGTCCAACGATCGCTTGCCTGGACTTGGAACGCCCGGTCGAGCGTTTGCGAGTAGGCGAAAAGAGACCGACGCAACAGACTGCCTACTATAGGTACTAGGGCCGAAATCAAGATCAGCACCGCAACCATCTCGATTAGCGTATAGCCCCGTTTTTGAACCGGCACCCGTTTTCGAACTGGCACTCGTTTTCGAACTGGCACTCGTTTTCGAACTGGCATCGTCATGGCTTTGGCACCCAAAAAGTAATTGGCCCGACCTCAGTTGGAAACTCAGAACGAACCGGCGTCCATTGCATCGACAAACTGATTCGCATTGCAGAGATCGGTTCATTCACTTCCTCGACTCTGACCAACCACTCTCGGGAACTCGCTTCGAACGCAAGGTTTTCAGGAATGGAAATCGAATGGATCCTCGCGACAGAAACATTTTCGTATGCCCAAGAGCCAATCTGCTCTCG